>NZ_JBBKXE010000134.1:0-8584 GCF_037969335.1 Hyphomonas sp.
TCCACAGGTTTCACCCGCGCGCTGCCAAGCGGCGCAAGCTCCTGCGCGTCGAGCTGCTTCAGCGGCACACGCAGCACCTGTTTCGCATGCAGCTTGCGGATCGCCTTATCGTCGTCGGGCAATGTCTTGACCACTTTGCCGGTCTTCTGGAACTCGGCATACATGCGCTCGACCTGGCGGCGGTCGCCCACATCCGCGATTTTTCGTGACAGTTTGCGAAGCGGAATATCCAACGTCTCGATATAGCCCTGTATCGTCAGGTTCACCTTGGGCGGCGCCACGGCCGCCTCTTCGATGGCACGCGACATCAGCGTCGCCATGCCCGCTGTCGCATAGGCGACAAGGTCGGCGACGATCTCCAGCATGGTCTCATCGAGCCCAGCCGGCGGATCCTTTATGCCCACGTCGAGATCATAATGGTCAATGAAGGTCTGGTAGTGGGGATGCGACCGCTCTGCGCCGGCCCGCACCATGTCGGACACGAAACCCACGCCATTCGGCACATGGATTTCCGGATAGCCATTCGCCTCGATGCGCGCCGAGATTTCGTCATTGGACTTGGCGATGCTCCATTCCACGGCGCGGTGGATGGCGCCCTCTTCCTCGGTCTGGCCAGTATGGAAGGGCTGCAGCGGATCGGCATAATAATGGCTCAGCACGCCCAGCGCATAGGCTGCCTCGCTCCACTTCTTGCGCGAAAGCAGGTCGACAGCCGTGGCATACCATTCCGTGGCCTTGTCACGCGCGCCGCCCCACTCGCCCTCGGAAATGTGCAGGACGTGATTGCGGAAATCCTTGAAGGTCGTGTCAGGCGCTTTCGCGCCTTTCAACAAGTGCTCATGATGCACCAGGAACAGCGACTTCCACTTTTCCGCCTCATCCGCACCGATCAGGTCAAGCGCATTGAACGCGATATGGTGATGTGTCGACGTGCAACGGTGCGCACGGATCACCCGTTCGAGCAGGGACATGGCGGGAACTCCAGTGTGGTGAATCTTTCACCGACTCTGCCCCCACGAAAGTTACCGTGAAATTAACCCTTTGCCGCCCGGCGGGGATTTGCCTCCCGCCGGGTGCAATTTGGTATCTAGCGAACCGCAAAATCCGTCGGTTCGGTGCTCTTGCCCTTGGCGTCTTTTTCGCCGCGGGGTTGGCCATGCTTTTGCGCGCCCATGAAGCCGAAAAGGTGCCCGGCAACCTTGCGCATCTGGATCTCTTCCGACCCCTCGGTGATGCGATAGCGACGGTGGTGACGATAGATGTGCTCGAACGGCTTGTGACGCGAATAGCCCATCCCGCCATGGATCTGCATCGCGCGGTCGGCGGCGTTGCAGCACAGCCGGTTTGCCCGGTAGTTGCACATCGACACCTTGTCAGACAGCTTGATCGCAACTTCCGGCTTGGACATCTGATCCATTTCCCACGCCGTCTTGAAAATCAGCAGCCGGAGCATCTCCGCTTCCGCTGAAAGTTCCACGATCGGGAACTGGATCGCCTGGTTGGTTGACAGCTTCTTGCCGAACGGCGCGCGCGTGTTCGCATAGTCGATCGACTCGTCAATGCAGTAGAGGGCGGCGCCAACCGAGCTCGCGGCCTGGCGAATGCGGTTCTCGTGCACGAAGTGCTGCGCCAGCGACAGGCCGCCTTCCGGCGGGCCGAACACGGCGCTGTCTGGCACCCAGACATCCTTGATCGTCAGGCGGGGGTGGTCGGTCGGCATGTTGAACGTCCACATGTATTCGAGAATCTCGATGCCCGGATCGTCTGCCGGCACGAGCAGGCAAGTGATGCCGCGCGCATCGCCGTCCTCGCCGCTGGTGCGGACAAAGCACATCATGTGCGTGGCATGGTGCATGCCGGTGATCCACATCTTCTCGCCATTGATCAGCCAGCCGTCCTTGCCGTCTTTCTTGTGGCGGACAGCACGGGTTTCCATATGCGTCGCGTCAGAACCATGATCCGGCTCGGTCAGGCCGAACGTCGCGCGGAACTTGCCCTCAAGGGCCGCTGTCGCGAGATGCTTCTGGTCGTCGCGGGCAAAGTCGCGCAGCATCAGGATCTGCGGCATGTTGCCGACGATGGAATGCTCGTTCTGCAAATCATTGTGCAGGCCAAGGCCCTTGCGCGCGAGATGTTCGCGGATGATCGCCATGGCGAGGTTCGAACCGTTCTGGCCGCCATATTCCTTCGGCAAGCCATACCGCAAGTGTCCCGCTTCGTCCGCGAGGCGTCGCGCCTTGCCCAGCAGCTCTTCCCATTCCTTGCGCGGCAAGCCCTGGTTCTCGAAGTCCGTGCGGGCCCATTCGCGCCGATGGTCGAAGAAGCGGATATTGTCATCCTGCTGTTCGAGCGGCTTGATCTTGTCTTCGATAAACTGGTCGAGCACGACCAGGTAATCGCTGATATCCTGCGGAATATTGAAGTCCATGATGTCTCTCTCCCGGGCGTATGCCTCTGTTCTTTCATCCACTCTAACTCAGGCGTGGGCGGGGGCAATTTGTGTCGTAGGGGCAACTGCGCCGCCGATCGATTTCCGCTCGGGGAATTTGATCGATTCTGCATTCTGAACACTTGACCAAATATTCAGCGTTTGGTAGTCATTGGGGTGAAGGGGGTGTTTGCCCTTTCTCCACCGCGTTGCACGCTCATCATGAACCCCGAACGAAAGGCACCCTCCCATGCTACGTTCCGCCCTTATCAGCGCCGCCGCTCTGGCGCTCGCCGCACCTGCTCTCGCTGGCACATTCGTGTTCGAAACAGCTGCCCCTGTTGCCGACAAACATGTCATCGCCGAGAGCGTTGTCTGGACCTGCGAAGGCACAACCTGCGTCGGCGAACTCGACCGCAAGAAAGCCTCTGTCCGCATTTGCAAGAAGATCGCCAAGGAAGTTGGCGTCGTCACCGCTCTGCGCAATGACAAATCCGAACTGACGGCCGAAGAAATCGAAGCCTGCAAGGCATCGGCCAGAAGCTAACGCTCTATTCGTTTCGACGAGCCTCTCCTCGGGCCGCCACGGGAAACCGGGGCGGCCGCTTTTTATTGGGCCCCTGTCAGGCCGCTGGCTCGATGGGCTGCCAGAGCTCCACTTTCCGGCCGTCAGGATCCATGATCCAGGCAAAGTGGCCATAGCTTTCGCTCATGGGATCACCCTCGAGTTCAACGCCTTCAGCCTTCACTCGCTCGAGCATGCCGGGCAGGTCGTCGATCATGAGATTCATCATGAAGTCACTGCTTGAAGGCTTGAAGTAATCACTCTCTCCCTTGAACGGCGCCCATATGGTCTGGGCCGCTTTCGGAAACACGCCCGCTGCGCCGGCATGGCTGAAACTGCTGCCACCGAAATCGTCAATCTTGATACCGAGCACGCGGGTATACCAGGCGCGTGTCGCATCGACGTCCTTACACAGAAAAAACAACCCTCCCAGGCCGATCACTTTGGCCATTTCCAGACCTCCTCTTCAGATTTGCGCGATGGCTTCGGCGAGCAGGTCACGCACTTCGCCAGCAACGCGCGTAAGTTCACTATTGTCGATTGCCTGCATCGAGGCCACGGGATCGACGGCGCTCACCTCAACGGCATTTCCCACCTGCCTCAGGATGACATTGCAGGGAAGCATCGCTCCGACGCGCGGCTCGATCCCGATCGCCTGATAGGCCATCTGTGGATTGCAGGCGCCCAGAATGCGATAGGGCGGCATGTCGGCATCCAGTTTCTTCTTCATCGTTGCCGCAACGTCGATCTCGGTCAGCACACCGAACCCCTTGCCCGCGAGGGCAGCTCGCGTGCGTTGGTCAACCGCGTCAAAGCTCGCCCCCGTAATCGTCCGGTTGATCGTGTATGCCATAACGTTCTCCAAAGCGTATTTGCGGTTCGACGTGAACCAGCACGCCTGCCATCCTAGCATATTCATCGCGCGTTATAAGCACGCCTTTGCGATGGCCACCCTGTTGGCATTCGCGGCAGCCTAACGCATGGTGGATTCAAATTCAGACCAGAGGATTCCCCATGCCCCTCGACGCCAAGCGCACACCTGATGCCCGCTTTGAAAACCTGCCCGGTTACGATTACGCGCCGCATTATGTGGATGACCTTCCGGGGTATGAGGGCCTGAGGGTCCACTATGTCGACGAAGGCCCGCAGGATGCCGTCCGCACCTATCTCTGCCTGCACGGCGAGCCGTCCTGGGCCTATCTGTATCGCAAGATGATCCCGGTCTTTCTCGACAGTGGCGCCCGGGTTATCGCGCCTGACTGGCTGGGCTTTGGCCGGTCCGACAAGCCGGTCGATGACGCGGTCTACACGTTCAACTTTCACCGCAACATGATGCTGGAACTGATCAAACGCCTGGACCTGAAGACTGTCACGCTTGTCTGCCAGGACTGGGGCGGCCTGCTTGGCCTGACAATCCCGATGGATATGCCCGACACATTCGAACGGCTGATCGTCATGAACACGGCCATCGCCACCGGCGTGTCTCCCGGCGCCGGCTTCGACCAGTGGAAAGCCTATGTGCGCAGCCAACCGGACCTAGACGTCGCGGCCCTGATGAAGCGCGGCACGCCCATCCTGTCCGATGCAGAAGCGGCGGCCTATGGCGCACCTTTCCCGGACGCGACTTACAAGGCTGGCGTGCGCACCTTCCCGGAACTGGTCATGGTCGCGCCCGGCATGGAAGGCGTCGACATCTCCAAACGTGCTGCGCACTGGTGGGCGAATGATTGGTCGGGTGACAGTTTCATGGCGGTCGGCGCGCAGGACCCGGTGCTCGGCCCGGCGCAAATGGAACAGCTGCGCCAGACCATCCGCGACTGCCCGGAGCCGATGATCGTCGCCGATGGCGGACACTTCGTTCAGGAATGGGGCGAGCCCATTGCGCTGGCCGCCCTGCAATCCTTCGGGGAACTCTAGAGATGCTGGACGTCTTCGCCGCATTCAATGCCGACGTCGCCACCCAGCCGCAATGGATCCAGGTCTGGCTCAATGTCCTGGTCGGAGTGCTGGCTTTGTCGATCCCGTTCAGCTTCGTCCGGGTCGAGGCGCGCTGGACGCTGCTTGGCCTGGTCGTCGGCGCGGGGGGAGTCCTGTTCCTTTACAGCCAGTTTGGCTACAGCCGAATCCTGGGGCTCGGACATGTGGTGGCCTGGACACCGCTCGTTGCCTACCTGCTCGCCCGCCGGTCCCATTGGCGTGTGCCTGAAACATGGGCCGGAAAATGGATTGTTGTGGCAGTCGCAGTCCTGCTCGTGTCACTGGCCTTCGACTATGTCGACGTGATCCGCTGGCTGCTCGGCGACCGCGCATGACAGCCTATCCCGAGACAGGATGTGGCGCGGCCATTTTCGATGACGCAGGCCAGCTATTGCTCATCCAGCGCCTCACCGAACCCGAAGCCGGTGCATGGGGCCTGCCGGGCGGCAAGATAGACTTCGGTGAACCCGCCCGCGAAACGGCGCGGCGGGAAATTGCCGAAGAGCTGGGAATCGGGATTGCCGTCACCGGGCTCGCCTGCATCGCAGAAATCCTGGACGGCGGCGACGGGCGCCACTGGGTCTCGCCAATTTTTTACGCCCGCATCGTTTCGGGCACACCGCGCCTGATGGAGCCTGAAAAACATGGCGGTTTTGGCTGGTACCGTCTCGACGCCCTGCCGACGTCCCTCACCACCCCCACGCACGCCCTGCTCGACGCGCTCAAAACTACACCTGTCCCCTCGCCCGCGTCCTGAATCCTGCTAAGAAGCGGCATGAGAAAACTGCGATTCCTGTTGGTGCGGCTGTTGGTTGCGGACCTGTTGGCAACGCTCGTCTTTTTCGGCCTGACCCGTTTCGTCGATCAGACCGGAAAGATCACCCATGGTGCAGGTGTCGTTTTCTATTCCGACTCGCCCAAGGAAGCTGACGCCCGTATCGACAAGGGCATTGCCCTGCTCGAGGCGGGCAAGGTCGACCGGCTGGTGATGGTCGGCGGGCATCGCCCACAGGAAGGCATCGTCGGCAGCCAGGACATGGCACTCACCGCCATCCGCCGGTCCGGATATGGCGCCCGTATCATGGCAGACGTCTCGTCGCGCGATACGATTTCCGGCCTTAAGACACTCGCCAGCCAGCCCGGTTTAAACAATGCCGAGCAACTCGTGTTCGTCTCCAACTGCATGCACCTGCTGCGCGCCAGGATCATCTACCAATCCGTCACACAGGGCGGCCCGAACGCGCGCACGGCCTGCGCAAAAGCCAGCCTGAATCCGGTCGATATCTGGAAACGCGCACACTATGAGGTGGGCGCGTGGACTGTGTACGTCCTGCCTGAATCCTGGCGCGATGCCGTGCTGGATCGATTGCGGGGCAAGCCATCCGACGGATGATCGCGACAGGCAAATTCATCCCAGATCCGGTATGTTAGCGCTAATACTGCTTCAAACTGTTCATGTCGCAGGCATGAATGTTGCAAATTTTTGGTCCCTGCCATTTAGTGGCTCATTCTAATTCGCCCGAGCGCCGAACAAAATTCCGAGGAAACCATGAGCGATACCGTAGCCATTCTTGCCGAATTGGGCGTGCGCCCGAAATCCATCCGGAAAAACTGGAAAGAACCACGCCTATACGAAACCTCTATTGCAAATGGGGAATCCCACGTCGCAAACGGCGGCGCGCTCGTGGTCGAAACCGGACAGCACACGGGCCGCTCGGCCAAAGACAAATTCACTGTCCGCGACGCGACCACCGAAAACACGGTCTGGTGGGACAATAATGCCGCGATGACCCCGGCGCATTTCGACGCGCTGCTGGCAGACTTCACGACGCACCTCGCCGGCCAGGACATCTTCGTCCAGGAACTCTTCGGCGGCGCCGACCCCGATCACCGCCTGCCCGTGACTGTCGTCACTGAATTCGCCTGGCACTCGCTGTTCATCCGCCACCTCCTCCGCATACCCACGGATGCAGAATACGCGAACTTCAAATCCGAGTTCACGATCATCAATTGCCCGAGCTTCCGCGCCGATCGGGCCCGTCACGGAACGCGCTCGGAAACCGTGATCGCCGTGAACTTTGCCAAACGCATGGTCCTGATCGGCGGCACGTCCTATGCGGGCGAGACCAAGAAGTCGGTCTTCACCGCCCTCAACTATTACCTGCCGGTCAAGGGCGTCATGCCGATGCACTGCTCGGTCAACACGTCAGAGAAAGATGACGCCGCAATCTTCTTCGGCCTGTCCGGCACCGGCAAGACGACACTGTCGGCCGATGCCAGTCGCATCCTGATCGGCGACGACGAGCATGGCTGGTCGGAAAACGGCCTCTTCAATTTCGAGGGGGGCTGCTACGCCAAGATGATCAAGCTGTCAGCGGAGGCCGAGCCTGAAATCTACGCGACCACGAAACAATGGGGCACCGTCCTCGAAAATGTCGTGATGGATCCGGTCACTGGCGAGCTTGATCTCGACGATGGCACGCTCGCCGAAAATTCGCGTGGCGCCTATCCGATCTCCGCCATCCCCAACGCGTCGCTGTCCGGTCGCTGCGGCCAGCCGAAGAACCTGGTCATGCTCACCGCCGATGCTTTCGGCGTGATGCCGCCGATTGCCAAGCTCACGCCGGCGCAGGCCATGTACCACTTCCTGTCTGGCTACACCGCCAAGGTCGCCGGCACCGAGAAGGGCGTCACTGAACCGACAGCCACCTTCTCCACCTGCTTTGGCGGACCGTTCATGCCGCGCCATCCGTCCGAATACGGCAACCTGCTGCGCGACCTGATCGGCAAGTATGACGTCGATTGCTGGCTGGTCTCGACCGGCTGGACAGGCGGTCCCTACGGCCAGGGCAACCGCATGCCCATCAAGGCAACGCGCGCCCTGCTCAATGCCGCCCTCGACGGGTCGCTGAACAAGGCGACGTTCCGCAAGGACGAGACGTTCGGCTTCCTGGTGCCCACGGACCTTCCCGGCGTCGATTCCAAAATCCTTGATCCACGCTCGACCTGGGCCGATCCTGTCGCCTATGACCGCCAGGCCGCAAAGCTCGCCGACATGTTCGTGGCAAACTTTGCCAAGTTCGAGACCTATGTCGACGAATCCGTGCGGGACAGCGCCCCAAAGGCCAAAACACCTGCCTGACGGTGCGATTTCTTGACCTTGACGTTAAGGGAAGGCTAGCGCCTTGCGCGCCAGCCCGTTAGTGTGCGCCGCAACATCACAAAATATATCGAGTATTCTTTGGAGGACTTTCTAAATGCGTGAAGCAGTCATCGTATCCACCGCACGGACCGGCATGGGCAAATCCAGCCGTGGTTCGCTCAATGACACCCACGGCATCACAATGGCCGGCCATGCCATCAAGAGCGCCCTCGAGCGCGCTGGCGTCGAAGGCGCCGCTGTCGAAGACGTCTTCCTCGGCACCGCGCAACCCGAAGGCGCCACCGGTCACAACGTCGCGCGCAACGCCGCCCTCTGGGCCGGCTGCCCGTCGACAACCTCCGGCGCCACGATCAACCGTTTCTGCTCGTCAGGCCTTCAGGCCATCGCCAACGCATCGCACACGATCATCAACGAAGGTGCAGCTGTCACGGTTGGCGGCGGCGTCGAGAGC
>NZ_JBBKXE010000135.1:0-5197 GCF_037969335.1 Hyphomonas sp.
AATCCTCGTTGCCGAAGGCACTGAAGGCGTGAAGGTCAACGCCGTCATCGCCGTGCTTGCTGAAGAGGGCGAAGACGCCTCATCCGTGAAGGCACCCGCGCCGTCCGCCCCCCCGGCGAAAGCCGAGACCTCAGGCAACGAAGACAAGAAACCCGCCGCCGCTCAGCCTGCTCCAGCGGCGAAGCCGCAAGCTGCGCCGGCACCCAAGCCACAACCTGTGGCCGCCGCGCCCGTCTCCGGCGACCGCATTAAGGCGAGCCCCCTCGCCAAACGCATTGCCGGCCTCAAGGGCATCGATCTCACCGCCCTCAAGGGCACCGGCCCGCGCGGTCGCATCATCAAGCGCGATGTCGAAAACGCCCAGCCGGGCACCGCTGCTGCATCCCCTGCGCGCGCTGGCTCACCCGACGGCCTCATCCTGCCACAAATCCTGGACGACCGCGTCTATGCGCCAGACAGCTATGAGCTGAAGCCGCTCGACGGTGTCCGCAAGGTTGTCGCCAAGCGCCTCACCACAAGCTTCATGCAAGTCCCGCACTTCCCGCTGACCATCGATCTCGAACTCGATCATCTCCTGGCCAGCCGCGTCGCCATCAATGCGGCCGCGCCTGAAGGCGTGAAGGTCTCGGTCAACGACCTGCTCATCAAGGCCTGCGCCATGGCCTTGATGGACGAGCCCGACTGCAACGCATCGTATACGGACAAGGGCATCGCCTATCACAAACACGCCCATGTCTCGGTCGCTGTTGCCATCGACGGCGGCCTGATAACGCCGGTCATCTTCAATGCCGAAAGCAAGGGCCTCGCCGACATCTCGGAAGAGATGAAAGACCTCGCCGCCCGCGCCCGCGAGCGCAGGCTGAAGCCGCAGGAATACAGTGGCGGCACATTCTCCATCTCCAATCTCGGCATGTTCGGCATCCGCAACTTCGCCTCGATCATCAACCCACCCGAAGGCATGATCTTGTCGGTCGGGGCAGGGGAGAAGCGCCCGGTCGTCAACGCCAAGGGCGACCTCGCCGTCGCCACCGTCATGAGCGTCACGCTGACCTGCGACCACCGCGTCATCGGCGGCGCCGAAGGTGCCAAATGGCTGCAGGCCTTCAAACGCTATGTCGAGACACCCGAAGCGATGCTGCTTTAACGCGCCAACACGCGAACGTGAAATGGGACAAGAGATGATCAAACGTACCGGGCTAATTTTCGTGCTTTCCTTCATGGCCGCCTGTTCCCCGCAAGCAACCGAACCGGCATCGGCGCCTGAACCCGTATCAACGCCCGATCCAGTGGTTCAGTTCGATCCTGACAGGCTCAAGGCCATCGCAGACGTGTTTGCGACGGAGCATGGCATGATGAACCTGTGCGGAGATGAGGTGCCCGTCCGCCTCACATTGTTCATGGCCGAACTGGGCGCATCGACAACACCGCCCGAACTCGTGTCGAGCCTGATGGCCGCCAATGACGCGAAAATCGAAGAGCTGCAGGCGGCTGAGCCGGAATACATCTGCACACCCGAAATGTTTGAGAGCCGCGAGGCGAATTCCATGGCCGCTCAGGAAGAGTGGAACGTGATGCGAGGTGCCGAATGACCACCCAATACGACCTCATCGTTATCGGCTCCGGCCCCGGCGGCTATGTCTCGGCCATCCGCGCCAGCCAGCTCGGCCTGAAGACCGCCATCATTGAGCGCGAAGCTCTCGGCGGCGTCTGCCTCAACTGGGGCTGCATCCCGACCAAGGCACTGCTGCGCTCGGCCGAAGTCATGCACCTTGCCAAGAACGCCAAGGATTTCGGCCTGAAGATCGACAAGGTCGAGGTTGATCTTGATGCCGTGGTCAAGCGCTCGCGCGGTGTCGCCAGCCAACTGTCCGGCGGCGTCAAGTTCCTGATGAAGAAGAACAAGATCGACGTCATCGACGGCACCGCCCGTCTCGAAAAGGGCGGCTCCGCGCCCAAGGTCATCGTCAAGGGCAAGGACGGCAAGGACACAACGCTTCAGGCCAAGCACGTCATGCTCGCCACCGGCGCCCGTGCCCGCGACATCCCGCAGGCTGGCCTCGTGGCCGACGGCAAGCTGATCTGGACCTATCGCGAAGCCATGACGCCCGACGTGATGCCCAAGCGCCTCCTCGTCATCGGCTCCGGCGCCATCGGCATCGAATTCGCCAGCTTCTATAACGAACTCGGCTGCGACGTGACCGTCGCCGAAGTCCTGCCGCGCATCCTGCCTGTGGAAGACGCAGAAATCTCCGCCATGGCCGAGAAGGATTTCAAGAAGCAGGGTCTCAACATCATCACCGGCGCCAAGGTCGAAAACCTGAAAGCCGGCAAGAACACGGTCACCGCCGACATCACCAACAAGGACGGCAAGAAGGAGTCGCGGGAATTCGACCGTGCCATCCTCGCCGTCGGCATTGTCGGCAATGTCGAAAACCTTGGCCTCGACGCCCTCGGCGTGAAGGTCGAAAAGACCCACGTAAACGTCGACGGTTTCGGCAAGACCGGCGTCCCCGGCCTCTACGCCATTGGCGACCTCACCGGTCCGCCATGGCTCGCACACAAGGCCAGCCATGAAGGCGTCATCTGCGTCGAGGCGATTGCCGGCAAGGGCAAGTCCCATGTCGAGCCCTTCGACGCCTCCAACGTGCCCGGCTGCACCTATTCGCACCCGCAGGTCGCCAGTGTCGGTCTCACCGAGGCCGCGGCAAAGGAAAAAGGCTACGACATCAAGGTTGGCCGCTTTCCTTTCATCGGCAATGGCAAGGCCATCGCTCTGGGCGAAACCAATGGTATGGTGAAAGTCGTGTTCGACAAGAAGACAGGCGAGCTGCTCGGCGCCCACATGATCGGCGCGGAAGTCACCGAACTGATCCAGGGCTATGTCATCGCCCGGCAGGGTGAATTGACCGACGTCGACCTCGCCCACACCATCTTCGCGCACCCGACCATTTCGGAAACCATGCACGAAGCGGTGCTCGACGCCGATGGCAGGGCGCTTCACATCTAGGGCAGGGGGCCTTGCCCGCAGGCATCCACCCTTATACGCAGGAGCCAGCCCAAATCACTGGAGGACCCTGCGTGACCCGTCACCTGTTTATCGGCCTGACTGCCCTCCTGCTCGCCGCCTGCGCGCCTCCAGCACCGCCCGAAACGGAGGCGCCCGTGTCCGCACCTGAAATTGCCCTTCCAGAATCGCGCGACGGCGTCGTGACCGACCGCTTTGCCCGCATGGCACTGCAATGCGTTCACAAGGAATACCCGAACAAGATCAGCCACGTCATGAACAGCGATGCAGACGCGGCCACGCCGCGCCAGCTGCACCCGGCTTTCTATGGCTGTTTCGACTGGCATTCCTCGGTGCATGGCCATTGGCTGCTCGCCCGCATCCTCAACACTGACCCGGACACGCCTTATCGCGACGCCATCGTCACCGCGCTCGGCCACAGCTTCACACCAGAAAACATCGCCGGCGAAATCGCCTATTTCGAAGGCGCTGACCGGGCGAGCTTCGAGCGGCCCTATGGCACCGCCTGGTTCCTCCAGATGATGACCGAACTACGCGAATCCGACTTACCGGAAGCCACAACATGGGTCGCCACGCTCGAACCGCTTGAAACCTTCATTGTTGGCGAAACATCGACCTGGCTCACCAAGCTCGCCTATCCGATCCGCCTTGGCACGCATAACCAGACAGCCTTCGCCTTCGGCCTGATGCTGGACTGGTCCAGGGCGAACAATGAAGGGGCCTTCAATGCGCAGCTGACCCAGAAGGTGCTCGAATTCCATTCCAGCGACGTCAATTGCCCGCTCGCCTATGAGCCCTCCGGCGAAGACTTCCTGTCGCCCTGCCTGATGGAAGCCGACCTCATGCGCCGTGTCATGCCGTCAGACCAGTATGCCGTCTGGCTGAAAGCCTTCCTGCCGCAGGTGCCAACCACGGGCCGGTCGGACTGGCTGCTGCCCGGCGTCGTGCTCGACCCGACAGACGGCAAGCTCGTCCACCTTGACGGCGTGAACCTGTCGCGCGCCTGGGCGCTGGAAGGCATTGCCAGCGCCTTGCCGGAAGGCGATTCGCGTATCGCGTCACTCCTCGCTGCCGCCGACGTGCACAAGCAAACCGGCATCGCCGCCGTCAGCGACACGCACTATTCCGGCAGTCACTGGCTCGCGAGCTTTGCGACCTATCTCGAAACCCGTCGTGGGATCAGCCCGGAATGAAACTTCCCATCGGCCCCGGCGCACTCGTCGCAGCCGCCTTTATCGGTCCCGGCACCGTCACGGCCTGCACGCTCGCGGGCGCCAGTTTCGGCTTTGCACTAGTCTGGGCACTGGTCTTTGCCACGCTGGCCACGATGATCCTGCAGGACATGGCTGCCCGGCTCGGCGTCATGGGACGCGTAGGTCTCGGTGAAGCGCTGGTCAGCGGCACCGGCAACCCGTTCCTGAAATGGGGGGCCGCTGGACTGGTGCTCGCCGCGCTCGCCCTTGGCAATGCCGCCTATGAAGCCGGCAACCTCTCCGGTGGGGCGCTCGGTCTCGAAGCAATTGTCGGGGAGGGGGCCATAAGCCGCCGCGTTATCGTGCTGGTCCTCGCCGTCACAGCCGCCTTCGTCCTTCTGATCGGGCGCTACAAACTGATCGAACGTATCCTTGTCGCGCTGGTTATCCTGATGAGTCTTGCCTTCGCTGGCAGCGCCATTCTTGTCCGTCCGGATGTGGGTGCCATGCTGGGCGGCCTCGTGCCCCGCGTGCCGGAAGGTGGCCTTCTCACCGCTATCGCCCTCATCGGCACGACGATCGTGCCCTACAATCTCTTCCTCCATGCGGCTTCGGCACGCGAACATTGGCCCGACGCAACGCCGCAAGCGCTGGCAGAGGCCCAGACTGACACGCGCGTCTCGGTCGGCCTTGGCGGCCTCATCTCCATCCTGATCCTCACCACGGCGGCCGCCAGCCTGTTCCAGAGCGGCCAACAGGTCTCCAGCGCCGTCGACATGGCCGCAGCCATCGCGCCGACTTATGGCGAGGCAGCCCGCTACCTTGTCGGCCTCGGCCTCTTCGCCGCCGGTCTCACCTCATCCATCACGGCGCCGCTTGCGACTGCCTACGCACTCAGCGAGATCGCCGGCAAGCCGCGTGGCGGGCCGCTTTTCAAGGGCGTCGCTCTGGCCATCCTCGTCATCGGCACACTCGTCGC
>NZ_JBBKXE010000136.1:0-4062 GCF_037969335.1 Hyphomonas sp.
GGGGGTGGAGGCGTTGACGGCTTGGCGTCAACGACAGTTCCGTCCGTCTCGCCAACCTCCGTTGTGCATCCTGCCAACAGGGCTGTTGCGGCCACACTGGCCAGTATCAATCCGCGAAGTCTCATGGTCGTCCCTCCGTTAAGCGTCCTTGCTGACAGAATGGCGCAGGCGACATGGCGGGAATAGGGCAGACTTCGGATTGTTTCGGGATTTCCCGGCCTTAATTGTCCCGGTCGACCTGCGCGCCATACCAGTGTTCGACATCGGTCTCGAGAATGTCGAGCGGGCGCGGGCCACCTGTCAGGATCACTTCATGGAACGTCGCGCGGTTGAATTTCGGCCCCAGCACGCGCTCGGACCGCTCGCGCAGGTCCAGGATGCGCTGGCGCCCGACCCAATAGGCGGCTGCCTGCCCCGGCCAGACCGCATAGCGATCCACTTCCGCCGCCATCGCAGCTTCCGGCTGGCCGGTCACGCTGGTGAGATAGTCCACGGCCTGCTGGCGGCTCCACTTCATCCGGTGGATGCCGGTATCGGTCACCACCCGGGCGGCGCGGAACAGCATCGATTGCAGGTAGCCGATCCGGCCCAGCGGATCGTCCGTGTAGAGGCCGATATCGTCGGCCAGCGTCTCGGCATAGGCGCCCCAGCCTTCGCCATAGGCGACATTCCAGATCATCTGCCGGGCCAGCGGCAGGTTCGCCCGCTCGGCGGCGACCGCGCTCTCCAGGTGATGGCCGGGCAGGGTTTCATGATAAACCAGCGTCGCCAGTGTGAAGTCCGGCCAGTCACTCATGTCCGACAGGTTGATCTCGAACAGGCCGGGCGCTGACCCATTGGCCGGGGCGGCGCTATAGAAGGCTGACGGCGAGGAGCCCTCAAGGAAATCCGGTACCGCGCGGATCGCCACCCGCGTTTTCGGCAGGCTGGGAATCTCGTTTCCGAGTGCGGCCTCGGCCTTCTGCTCCAGCTGGCGCATCCGCTCCAGCAGGGCTTCGCGGCCCAGCTCATCGTCCGCATAAGTCTGTTCGGGAAGGGCGGCGAGCGCCTGCAGCCGTTCGGCCACGCTGCCCTCGACAAAGCCCGCTTCAGTCAGCGCCGCATCCAGCTGGTCGGTCAGCGCAATCACTTCGCGCTGGCCCAGCGCGTGCAGTTCGACCGCGCTGACGCCGTCATACGTATAGGCGGCCAGCGCCGCATCGTAATAGGCGTTGCCCTCTGGCAATTGCCAGACGCCGGGCTCCGACGGTGCCCGTGCGGCCAGCAGGATCAGGTCGTCGGCGAAGCGTTCATAGGCTGGCAGGATGCCCGTCTCGACCAGTTCCCGGGCGCTCGCCGCCAGTGCGTCGCGTTCCTCCGCGCTGAGGTCTTCGGGGCCGCCGAGCAGGCTGTTCAGCGTCACCACGAGCACATGCTCCTCGGCCGGGCCGGCGCCCATCTCTGTCGCCAGCACGGCCATGCGGCGCAGGATGAAGTCCGGCGCTATCACGCCCGCTGCCGCATCCGCGTTGAGGCGGCGACGCTCATCGTCGATCGCGTCCGGAAAGGCCGCCAGCCGGGCGACATAATTGCGCGCGTCCTGCGCTGTCCGCACCGGGTGCGACCGGGTCATCAGGTCCGGCACGTCCAGATAGGCGCCGCGCATCTGGTCGGCGACATAGGGATAGGCAATGCCGAGCCCGGTCTGTCCATGCCCGGCAACGAACAGGCTTTCGGCCGTCTCATAGGCCTTGATCAGTGTTTCCAGGTGACGTGCCTGGGCGCTCCCGGCGGCTGGCTTGGGCGCCTCGGCCAGCGCCTGCAGCATTTCCAGCCGCGACACGCGCACCCGCTCATAGGTCGCCTGCGACCGGTCGGTGAGGTAGCGGTTGAACTCGTATCCGACGGCCTTTTCCGTCAGGCCCAGCCGCGTGGCCATTTCCGGGTCGCGCGCCAGTTCGGTCTGCGCCAGCGTGGTCATTAACTGGTCGACCTGGCGGGCAATCCGGCGCGGCGTTCCGGCATCATCGACGGGCGGCGAACAGCTTGTCAGGCACACGGCCATCGCCAACGCCGCAAGCCGCGCTGGCAGGCCGTGATGGGAGCGGATCAGCCTCTGGATGAACATGACGTTTTTTTCACCTTGTTTTTAGTGTAGTTCAAGCCGGTTCGGGTGTTGTGGCCAGTCCCTATTTCCGCTAACGCTCCGCCCAACAATTCAGGAGCAGACACGTGAACAACCCCCCTGCAACACCGTCCGCCGGTGGCGTCCAGCCGCTGACAGGCCAGGTTCTCTTCTACCAACAGCCCCAGCCCTTGTCGCCGGAAGAACACGGTGGCCTCGGTGTCAAACAGATTTCCGATCCGTTCGGATTCCTGCGCCAGGCGCATGCCGTGCCGGTTACGGTCACCGAATTCGGTCTCGCGGCCGCGTCCTATCCGATCATTTTCGTCGGCAATGAGCGCACGCCGGTCGCCGTCATGGGTGTCCGTCAGGGCGAGAACCTGTTCGTTGACGCGCAGGGCCGTGTCCCGGATGACCATTATGTGCCGGCCTTCGTGCGCCGTTATCCGTTCGTCTTCGCCGCTGATGATGCATCTGACCGCCTCGTCCTCTGTGTCGACCGCGCCGCGCCCATGGTATCGAACCAGCCGGAAGTGCCGTTCTTCGAGAATGGCCAGCCCACGAAATTCACCAATGATGCGGTCGAATTTTGCAAGGAATTCGAGCGTCAGCGCCGCGCCACGGCAGATTTCGTGAAAATGCTGACCGACCTCGACCTGATGGAACAGAAAACCGTCGCGTTCCAGCCGCGTGACGCGCAAGGCAATCCGGTCGGTGACCAGCAGAAGATCGCTGACTATTACGCCATTTCCGAAGAGCGCCTGAATGCGCTGCCGGACGACAAATACCTTGAGTTGCGCAACAATGGCGCCGTGGGGGCCTGCTATGCCCACCTCGTCTCGCTGCTCAACTGGCCGAAAATCATCCAGCGGGCCATGCGCGTGCAGGCAGCGGAAGCACCGGCAGCCGTCTGATCCATCCGGATATGTGAATTCAAAGGCGGCTCCTTGCGGGCCGCCTTTTTGCATAATGCGGGCAGCCGCTCGCGCACCGTTCACGAATAAGCGAGGGCCTTCATTCCGCAGCCGATTGCAGGCATATGGGACGCTGACCCGATGAAAGCTTCGCAATGACCCGAATTCTCTTCAGCCTGCTCGCGGCGATCTTCCTCGGCGCCGCCGCGCCCGCGCTCGCCGCCCCGGTTGATGGCGGCCATGCCCGCGTCGAACTGATCGCAGAACGCACCAGCGTCATGCCCGGCGAAACCATCCAGGCCGCGCTGAAGATGGATCTCGACCCCGACTGGCACGTCTACTGGCGCAATGCCGGCGATGCGGGCCTGCCGCCACAGCTCGTCCACCGCGATACGAGCAACATTCCTGCTGGCGCCATCGGCGATTTTATCTGGCCCATTCCGTCTCTCCTGCCTGTCGTTGACGGCGAAATCATGGATTACGGTTACAGCGACCAGGTCATCCTGCCTTTCTCGCTGATGATCCCCGCAGCGGCCAGCGGCACGGTCCGGCTCGACGTTGTCGCTGATTATCTCATCTGCGAAGATATCTGCGTGCCGGAATATGCTGACGTCTCGCTTGTGCTGGATGTCGGCGAGGCCATTCCCGATCCGGCCCATGGCACGATGATTGCCGATTGGATCGCCAAGGCGCCAACCGGATTTGCCGGCGAGGCCCGTCTCGACACGTCCGCCGCGCCCTGGAAGCTCAGCCTGCGCGGCGCGCCCGGCCTCACCCGTGACGCGGCCCTCCGCTTCTTCCCCTTCGCCCACGAAATCAGCCACCCGGCAGGCCAGCCCGCCAGCTTCGGCGCTGACGGCGCCACGCTCACCCTCACGCCCGCCAGCCCGGATGCGCCGGACGGCCCGCTCGAAGGCGTCCTCGTCGTGGAGCAGGCAGACGGCACGCGGACAGGCTACGAACTGTCCGCCGAACAAGGCGCCGTCTTCGACAAAACGTCCGGCCTCGCCGCGACGCGTTCCGGCACGTCCGGGGCAGGGGGCA
>NZ_JBBKXE010000137.1:0-12945 GCF_037969335.1 Hyphomonas sp.
CATCAGCTCAGGCGTCTCGTCGGCGGCATAGCCAAACATGATGCCCTGGTCGCCGGCGCCTTCTTCGGCGTACAGGCCCTGGCCTTCTTCAACGCCTTGGGCGATTTCGGCAGACTGTCCGTGGACATAGCAATTGACGTCCATCTTTTCCCAGTGGAAGCCGTCCTGCTCATAGCCGATCTTCTTCACGACATCGCGGGCGGTCTGGATCATTTCGTCATGCGTGACGATGGCGCCATTATTGGTGCGCACTTCGCCGGCCAGGACGACGCGATTGGTCGTTGTCAGGGTTTCGACGGCAACCTTGGCTGTCGGGTCTTTGGTGAGGAAGAGGTCGACGATCGCATCGGAGATCTGGTCCGATACCTTGTCCGGGTGACCTTCGGCAACGCTTTCGCTGGTGAATTCAAAGTCATTCATTTTCATGGGATCGGTTCCTCGGAAACAATGTAATCGGGACTATCTGGCAAAGACGACCGTCTTGCCAGCGTTGATGAATATTCTGTGTTCGGCATGCGCCTTGACCGCGCGCAGCAGGGCGTTGCCTTCAAGGTGGCGGCCCAATTCGATCATGTCGGCCGGGCTGAACGTATGGTCGATGCCTTCGGTGACCTGCGTGATGATCGGGCCCTCGTCGAGGTCCGGCGTCACATAGTGCGCCGAAGCGCCGATGACCTTCACGCCGCGGGCATGCGCCTGGTGATATGGCCGGGCGCCCTTGAAGCTGGGCAGGAAGGAATGGTGGATATTGATGCAGCGCCCGGCAAGACGTGTGCAGGCATCATTGCTGAGCACCTGCATGTAACGCGCGAGCACGACCAGTTCAGCGCCGGTTTCGTCAACGAGGTCGAACAGGCGGGCTTCCGCATCCTGCTTGGTCGCAGCCGTCACGGGGACATGGAAGAAGGGCAGCTCCCAATGCGCAAAACCGGCTTCCAGTGTGCGATGGTTGGACACGATGCCGACCGGCTCGATCGGCAGTTCACCGCGCCGCGCGGCATAGAGCAGCGTGTTGGCGCAATGGTCTGATTTGGACACGAGCAGCAGCGTCTTGACGGGCTGGCCCACCTTGTGGACGCCCCAGGTCGCATCAAGCTCACTTGCAGCGCCGTCAAGGTCGGAGAGAAGGCCGGCAGGCACATCGTCGCCAGCATCGGACTGGAAAACGACTCGGGCAAAGAACTGCCCCGTTTCCGGGTCACCGAATGTGCGCGACGAGGCGATGAAGCAGCCATGCCGCTCCATCAACCGCGCCACTGTCGCGACCAGTCCCACCCGGTCCGGGCAGGCAAGCGTGAGGATGTGTTCCTGGCCCACTCTGTCTCCCGAGACCGCCTAGTAGCGGTAGTGTTCCGGCTTGAATGGGCCCTCGGTTGTCACGCCGATATAGTCGGCCTGTTCGGTCGAGAGTTCAGTCAGTTTCACGCCCAGCTTGTCGAGGTGCAGCATGGCGACTTTCTCGTCGAGGTGCTTGGGCAACGTGTAGACCTTGTTCTCGTATTCGTCGGCGCGCAGGTGAAGTTCGATCTGCGCCAGCGTCTGGTTGGTGAATGAGGCTGACATGACGAAGCTCGGGTGGCCCGTGGCATTGCCGAGGTTGACCAGGCGGCCTTCCGACAGGAGCAGGATGCGCTTGCCATCAGGGAACGTGATCATGTCGACTTGCGGCTTGATGTTCGTCCACTCGAAATTGCGCAGGCCTTCGACCTGGATCTCGTTGTCGAAGTGGCCAATGTTGCAGACGATGGCCATGTCCTTCATCGCGCGCATATGGTCGACGGTGAGGATGTCCTTGTTGCCGGTCGCGGTGACAAAGATGTCGAACTTCGAGCACGCTTCGTCCATCGTCAGGACGTCATAGCCGTCCATCGCGGCCTGCAGGGCGCAGATCGGATCGACTTCGGAGACCGAGACGCGGGCCCCGGCCCCGGCCAGCGAGGCGGCCGAGCCCTTGCCGACATCGCCATAGCCGGCGACGAAGGCTTTCTTGCCGGCCATCATCACATCGGTACCGCGGCGGATCGCGTCGACGAGCGACTCTTTACAGCCATACTTGTTGTCGAACTTCGACTTGGTGACCGAGTCGTTGACGTTGATTGCCGGGAAGGGCAGTTCGCCCTTCTTCTCGAGCTGGTACAGGCGGTTGACGCCGGTCGTGGTTTCTTCCGAAACGCCGCGGATGCCGGCCTTGGTCTTGGCGAACCAGCCGGGGCTGGATTTCATGCGCTTCTTGATCTGGGCGAACAGGAATTTCTCTTCTTCCGAACCGGGCTTTTCGAGGAAAGCCGGATTGGTTTCAGCGCGCTCACCCAGGATCAGGTACATCGTGGCGTCGCCGCCATCGTCGAGGATCAGGTTCGGGCCGTCGCCGTGCGGCCACTGGAACATGCGGTCGGTATAGTCCCAGTATTCTTCGAGCGTTTCACCCTTGTAGGCGAAGACAGGCGTACCGGTAGCAGCGATCGCGGCGGCGGCATGGTCCTGCGTCGAATAGATGTTGCACGAAACCCAGCGCACTTCTGCGCCAAGGGCTTCCAGTGTCTGGATCAGGACGGCCGTCTGGATCGTCATGTGCAGCGAGCCACAGATTTTCGCGCCCTTGAGGGGCTGCGTTGGTCCGAACTCTTCGCGCGCGGCCATGAGGCCCGGCATTTCGGTCTCGGCAATGGCGATTTCCTTGTTGCCGAATTCAGCAAGCTTGATGTCCGCGACGTGGTAGTCCTTGGCCATATCAATGTTCCTTTATATGTTTATGCGGCGTTAGCATGACGCTCAGGCAAAGGCAACGCCGCGTGAAGGCGCGCCTGCAATATTCCGTTTGGAATGGGGCGATCTAGCCGTTGAAGCCGAGGACCGTGTTGATGATGCGATCCTGGTCCGCCTCGCCGAGATAGGGATGCATCGGCAGGGCAAGCACGTGCTGGCTCGCCGCCTCGGTGACCTTGAGATGCCCCTTGGCCGGCGCATAGGGCAGGGCGAAGTCCTGCTGGTGGATCGGCACCGGATAATAGACCATGCTCGGGATGCCATTCGCGGTGAGATGGGCCTGCAGGCCGTCGCGATTGTCGTGCTCGATGACGTACTGCGCCCAGACCGAACGCCCCCCTTCAATCACCCCTGGCACACCCTTCACACGCCCGCGCAGCCCCTTTGCATACCGCTCGGCAACCCCTTGCCGGAGGTCGATCTCGTCGGCAAAAATCTTCAGCTTTTCCAGCAGGACGGCGGCCTGGATCGTGTCCAGGCGCGAATTCATGCCGACCCGGAGGCTGAGGTATTTCGGGTCATGGTGGAAGTTGCGCGTGGCCGCATCGGTCGGCGTGACCTTGCCATAAACCCGAAGCGATTCAACGAGTTCGGCCAGCTTCGCATCATTCGTGACAATCGCGCCGCCATCACCATAGCAGCCCAGAGGCTTGGCCGGGAAAAAGCTGGTCGTCGCAATATCCGCCCAGTCAGACGGGTGCTTGCCATTCAGCGTGCAGCCAAAGCCCTGCGCCGTATCAGCGATCAGTTTCAGCCCGAACTCGTCACAAATCGCCTTGATTTTAGGGTAGTTTGCCGGTTGCCCGAACAGGTCCACAGCGATGACGGCTTTCGGCGTGAGTTTGCCTGCAGCGACAACCGTCTCAATCTCGGCACGCAGCGAAGCGGGGTCCATATTGTAGGTCGCAGCGTCGATATCGACAAAGACCGGCGTTGCGCCGAGCCATGGTACCACCTGCGCCGTCGCGACGAAGGTGAAGCTCGGGCAGAACACGGCGTCGCCGGGCTTCAGGCCCCAGGCCATCAGGGGCAGGGCGAGCGCATCGGTGCCATTGGCGCAGGACACCGCATGAGAGGCGCCGCAAAAGGCCGCGAGCTGTTTCTCCAGTTCGGCAACTTCGGGACCGAGGACAAACCGGCCGCTCTCGATAACGCCGAGGACGGCCTGGTTGATTTCCGCCTCGATCCGCTTGCGCTGCGCCTGAAGGTCGATGAAGGGAAGGGACATGGCGCGGCATCCTGAAAAGGGTTTCTGGGGCTTTTCAAGCTGGCGTAGACCATTCAGGTGGACGCGAGCAAGTCACCACGCATTACACTGTGTGACGCAGATTTGAGTTGGATAGCACCGCTGGAGTAAGATTGATCCCCTGTTCAGCTTTTTGCTGGTTTTCCCGAATAGGCGCGGAACCAATCAACAAAGACGGGTATCCCGGTCTCAAGCGGAGTGGATGGCGAAAAGCCATAATCGGCAGCAATGGCGGAAATGTCGGCATAGGTCGAATGGACGTCGCCGGGCTGCATGGGTTCGAACTGTATCTGCGCCTTCTTTCCGATCGTCTGCTCGAGAATTTCAATGAATCGCATGAGCTGTACCGGCGTATTGTTGCCGATATTGTAGATACGGTGGGGCACGTCGCCTTGGGGCTTCATGGGCTGCAGCGCGGTCGCGATGACGCCAGCAACCACATCGTCGATATAGGTAAAGTCACGCTCCAGTTTGCCGTGATTGAAGACCTTGATCGGTTCTCCAGAGAGAATTTTCTCCGCAAAGGACCAATACGCCATATCGGGGCGTCCCCATGGGCCATAGACCGTGAAAAAGCGCAGCCCAATCTGGCGCATGCCATAAAGCCGGGCATAGGATTCGCTCATCAGTTCGTCTGCCCGCTTGGTCGCCGCATAAAGAGAGACGGGACTGTTTACAGGGTCTGACTCGCTGAACGGCACCTTGGTGTTTGCGCCATACACTGAGCTGGATGACGCGTAGACCAGCAGCGGGTGCTTCGGCGCTCGCCGAACTAGTTCCAATATCGACAGGTGACCCACGAGGTTGGAGGTCGCATAGACAAACGGATTCTCGAGCGAGTACCGCACGCCAGCCTGGGCGGCCAAATGGATGACAATGTCTACATCGTTGACGCCGGGCAAAGCCAGAAGTCCGGTATGATCCGAAATGTCATGGCGATGAAATGTAAATCCGGCATGCGAATTCAAGCGTTCCAGACGGGCCTGCTTTAGAGCGAACGGATAGTAGTCGTTGAGATTATCGACGCCAATCACATTGATGCCCCGCTCAAGCAGGGCCAGCGATACAGAATAGCCAACAAAGCCGGCCGCGCCTGTCACCAATACATTCTCTGTTTTTGACGAACGGTCAGAGTTGGAGGTCTCGATGTTCATCAATGGGCTTTCTATTGGTGCACCAAATAAGGGGGCAGGATGCCTTGCTCGCGCTGCGAGTTAACGCTTGCCTCAAAGAATGGCAAATCCTGCGTCGTTGCGTGCCTCGGCGAAACAAGCCAGTCGCGGTGCCCCGGCGCGCCAGATGTCATGGGCTTGAATGCTGGCGCAGGTAGGCTCACTGACCGCCCCATCAGCAGAAATTACGCGGTGCTAGGCTTCAGTCTATGTGCCATCCGGAGCAGTGCAGATGTCATCTGTGCCATTAGCCTCGCACTAGCTGGCGGGCTGTTTCTCGAGCTCTGGCACTTCGGGACTGAGTACGTACCGGTCGTGTTCAAAGATACGTGTGACGGCTTCGGCCTGCTCGGTGCAAATCACAGTCGGTTAGGCAATACGACGCAGGCGGGCGGACCTAGCCCTTCAGGAGGGACGACAGGTAGAAACCGTATTCGTTCTTGTAGCCGGCCGACAGCTTCATCAGGTGTTCGTCGTCGATGAAGCCCATCCGCCATGCCACTTCTTCCGGACAGGAGATTTTCAGGCCCTGCCGTTTTTCCAGCGTTTGGACGAATTGCGAGGCCTGCAACAGGCCGTCGAATGTGCCGGCATCCAGCCACGCCGTGCCCCGCGCAAGCTTGTTCACGCTGAGGTCTCCGCGCTGCAGGTAGGCATCGTTCACGGACGTGATTTCAAGCTCGCCGCGCGTGGACGGTTTCACCTCCCGGGCAATGTCGACCACATCCTTGTCGTAGAAATAAAGACCCGTGACCGCCCAGTTGCTTTTCGGCGCCGCAGGCTTTTCCTCGATCGAAAGGGCCTGACCATCCGCGTCGATTTCGACGATCCCGAATTCGGAAGGGTTCGTCACCTTGCAGGCAAATATTTCCGCGCCGGACGTGATCTTGCCGGCCGCGCTTAGCTGCCCGCTGAGACCCGCACCATAGAACATGTTGTCACCAAGGGCGAGGGCGCTGGGCTTTCCGCCGACAAAATCAGCGCCGATCAGGAAGGCTTCGGCCAGGCCGCGCGCCTCGGGCTGCTCGGCATAGTGGAACGCCATGTTCCAATCGCTGCCGTCGCCAAGCAGTTCCCTGTACATCGGCAAGGCCGATGGCGTGGAGATGATGAGGATCTCCTGGATGCCGGCTAGCATCAGCGTCGTGATGGGGTGGAAGACAAGCGGTTTGTCGTACACAGGCAGCAATTGCTTTGAGACTCCGCGCGTGATCGGATAGAGGCGCGTGCCTTTGCCGCCGGCAAGAATGATACCCTTCATAAGCTGTCGCTTCCCTCTTTGATGAGCCGAGTCGTCACGTCCGTGGCGCTTTCCTGCCATGCGGGCAGCCGGTTTCCAAACGTCTGCTGCAGTTTGCTGCAATCGAGACGGGAATTGGCCGGACGGGTGACGGGTGTCGGATAGTCGGATGACGGTATCCGCCTGACGTGCGCCTGTGGCCCGCCAAGGGAGGCGCTGACCGCGAAGACATGCTCGGCAAGGTCGGCCCAGCTGGCCTCGCCCGTGCCACTGGCATGGTAGGTGCCGAAAAGGGATGCGTCCGGCTGTGCAGTGACGCGGCCGGCCATCTGCAGCAGCACTTCGGCGAGTGCATGGGCACTGGTCGGATTGCCGATCTGGTCGGAAACGACCGAGACTTCCTCGCGGTCAGCGGCCAGCCGCAGCATCGTTTTCACGAAATTCTTGCCCACGGGGCTGTACACCCAGGCTGTCCGCACAATCAGGTGCTGTGGGTTGAGCGCGGCAACCGCGTGCTCGCCCTCTAGCTTGGAGCGGCCATAGACGCCCAGCGGGGAGACAGGATCGTCTTCACGATAGGCGCGGTCTGATGCGCCATCAAACACGTAGTCTGTCGAGATGTGGATCAGCGGAATGGAGCGTGCCGCGGTTGCTCGTGCCAGATCGGCCGGGCCGGTGGCATTGAGCGCCGTTGCTGCCGCCACGTCGGATTCTGCGGCGTCCACGGCCGTGTAGGCGGATGCGTTGATGACGAGGTCCGGCGCGTGAACGTCAAACGCGGCTGCAATCGATGCGGTATCGAGGATGTCGAGGTCCGGCCGGCCTCTGGCCACGAGCGTGCTGTCCGCAGGCGCTGTCTCCAGCAAGGCCTGCGCGACCTGTCCGGCCCTGCCTATCACGAGCAGTTTCACGTCAACGACACTCCTGCCAGGGTCAATTCGCCAGGGTTTCGCTCTTGGCATCCGGGATCAGGCCGAGGCGTTCGCCAGTATAGATTGACTTGCGCAAGGGCTGCCACCAGTCCGGATTGTCGAGGTACCATTTCACCGTCTTGAAGATGCCGGTGTCGAATGTCTCCTCGGCACGCCAGCCGAGTTCGGTCTCCAGCTTTGTCGCGTCGATGGCATAGCGATGGTCGTGGCCCGGCCGGTCCTGAACGAACTTGATGAGCTCGCGGCGCGACACTCCGGCGGGTGCCAGTTCGTCCAGCGCGTCGCAGATCGCTTCGACGACATGCAAGTTCGTCCGCTCGTTGCGCCCGCCGACATTGTAGGTTTCGCCGATGCGGCCCTGCGACACGATTAGCCAAAGCGCTCGGGCATGGTCTTCCACATGCAGCCAGTCGCGGATGTTCGACCCGTCGCCATAGACAGGGAGGTCTTTCCCATCGAGACCGTTCAGGATCATCAGCGGGATCAGCTTTTCCGGGAAATGGTAGGGGCCGTAATTGTTGGAGCAGTTCGACACGACCAGCGGTAGGTCATAGGTGCGGTGCCAAGCCTTCACGAGATGGTCGGACGCGGCCTTGGATGCTGAATAAGGCGAGGAAGGATCGTAGGGTGTTGTCTCCTCGAACAGGCCTTCCGGCCCGAGTGAGCCATAGACTTCGTCCGTCGAGACATGGAGAAAGCGAAAGTCTGCTTTGCCGGCAGCATCAAGACCGTCATGGTAGGCGCGAGCAGCCTCGAGCAGGCTGTAGGTGCCCATGAAATTCGTCTCGACGAAGGCACGCGAGCCGGAAATCGACCGGTCGACATGGCTTTCGGCGGCCAGATGCATGACATAATCAGGCTGCTCCGCCGCGAAGATGTCGCGCATCGCGTCGGCGTCACAGATATCCTTCTGGATGAGCTTGTAACGCGGCGAGGCCGACACAGAGCTCAGCGACTCAAGATTGGCAGCATAGGTCAGCTTGTCAATCACGGTGACGGATGCATCGATCGTCCCGATAAGGTAGCGGACAACCGCTGACCCGATGAACCCGGCGCCACCCGTAACGATAATCTTCATGTCGCTGTTTCCGGTTTGGTTGAATCGGAAGTGTATTTGAAAAACTCCGGAAGGTCACGGAATTGGGGCTGTTGGGTATCCTTGCCGGAGAGGACCGGCGAATTGCCGTCCAGTGGCCAGTCGACGCCGATGTCCGGGTCGTCCCAGGCGATCCCCTTGTCGCAGGAGGGGTCGTAATAGGCCGTAACCTTGTAATCGACAGCGCAATCGGGTTCCAGCGTGCAGAAACCATGCGCAAACCCGACAGGAATGAACATCTGCCAGCCATTTTCGGCGCTGAGCGTCGCACTGACATGCTTGCCGTAAGTTGGCGAGCCACGACGTATGTCGACGGCGACATCGAAGATTGCGCCCTGAGTGCAGCGCACCAGCTTGCCCTGCGCGCTTGGATTTGTCTGGAAGTGCAGGCCCCGGAGAACGTGGGCGTCCCTGGACATGGAAAAATTGTCCTGCACGAACGGACCGGGAATGCCTGAAGCGTCGTATTTTGACTGCCTGAAGGTTTCCATGAAGTAACCCCGGTCGTCGCCAAAACGCTGCGGTTTCACCAGGATGACTTCCGGAATGTGCTGTGGGTAAAACATCGGCGGGCTGCCACGGTTCGGGTTACAACAGGCAGTCTCTGTCACGTTGAAACGGATGGTTGGACTTGGCCAGACAAGTCGCCAACCGGTCGCGTCTTGTCAAGCAGCCAGACCGGCGAACCGCAGGAAGGAACGTTCTGCCGGAAGGCGCGGCGCTTCGGGGTTTGACTTTCGCGGGAGGCTCCACCAGTAGATGACACTCATGGTTTCCGTCTCTGTCATCATTGTGAATTATAATGGCGAGGCGTTCCTGCAGAAGGCGCTCGATTCCCTGCGTAATCAGACATTCCGCGATTTCGAAGTCCTGCTCGTCGACAATGCATCGACTGATGGCTCAGTGACCCAGCTGAACAGCGAGGGCCTGCCGGGCTATCGCTTCCTGCCGCAGGTGGACAATCTTGGCTTTGCAGCAGGCAACAATGTGGCGGCGCGGGAGAGCAAGGCGACGTGGCTTGCCCTGTTCAACCCGGATGCGGTGGCAAATCCCGACTGGCTGGAGCGCGTGATGGCGGCCACCGAGCGCCACTCTGATGTGAGCATGTTCGCCTGCGCCCAATATGCACTTGAGGACCCTTCAATCATGGACGGGGCAGGTGACTGCTATCTCGGTTTCGGCATTCCTTGGCGCGGCGGGTTCGGCCTGCCGACCGAGCCTCTCATGGAAGGCGAGTGCTTTTCGCCCTGTGGGGCATCGGCGGTGTTCCGACGATCCGTCTTCGAGGCGTATGGCGGGTTTGACGAGCGCTTCTTCTGCTATTGCGAGGATGTTGATCTCGGCTATCGGATGCGCCTCGCCGGTGAGCGCTGCATCTTCCTGCCGGATGCGGTGATTCGCCATGCAGGCAGCGGCATATCTGGCCGCGCCAGCGAGTTCGCCATCTTTCATGGTACGCGCAATCGTATCTGGACCTATGCCAAGAACACGCCCGCACTGCTTCTGCTGCTAACCCTGCCGGGGCATGTGGCGATCACGCTGGCGATCTTCCTGCGCGGGTTCGCAACCGGCCGGGCCGGGCCAACCTGGCGCGGTATCGTGGCAGGGGTCGCGGGCCTTGGGAGCCTGAAGTCAGATCGCCGCTTCGGGCCGCCCAAGCGGTCGGTGAGCCTTGGCGACCTTGCCTATGCAATGGCCTGGAATCCGAAACGCCTGCTCGACCGGCGGCCGGTTATCCGGCCCCTGCGACCGCCGCGTGCGCCTGTGGCGCTGTCAGTCCAACCTGCAGCGGCGGGGAAATAGCGCCATGCCGCAATTTGCTTTCAGTGTGCCGGTCGGCTCCTGGCACCCTTTCCTGGCGGCCAGTTTGGCCAGCTTGCGCGCGCAGGGGCCCGGTGTCTCCGTGGCCCTTCTGGATGCGTCGGGCGATCCGCGAGTGCGGGCACTGGCGGATCTGAATGACGACTGGCTGGCCTATCGCCGCCACGGGGCGGATGGCGGGCAATCCGATGCCATCATCGAAGGCTGGCAAAATGTGAGCGGGGATTGGCTCGGCTGGCTGAATGCGGATGACATCCTGATGCCGGGGGCGCTGGACAATGTGCGCGCCAGGCTGGCCCAGGACCCGTCGCTGGATGTGGTCTACGGGCATAGCAACATCATTGATGAAACCGGCGCGATGACGGGCTATCATTTCAATGTCGAGCCGCCGGGGCCGCGCCTCCTGCAGGCCGGCATCATCTCGCAGCCGTCATGCTTTTTCCGCCGGTCGGTTTGCGATGGCGTTGGCGGGGTAAACCCGGACCTTCACTATGTCATGGACTGGGACTTGTGGATCCGGATGTATAAGGCGGGTGCGAAATTCGATTTCCTTGACGCGCCCCTTTCCATGGTGCTCTGGGCCGAGGACACGAAGACCGCGTCGCTGAACAGGCGGCGGCGCAGCGAGTTGCAGGACATTATCAACCGGCACGCGCCGTCCAAGGCCCGTTCGGGCACTTTTCGGGCTTTTATCGTGCACGCGGCGGCCGACCGGATGTGGCCACCCAGCTTGCGTGACAAGCTGCGGCGACGGCTGCGCCGCAGCGGGCCGACGGTCTTCGGGCTCCGCGCCGATGGTCTCGTCCAGCCGGGAACGACCCTGTTTCTGGCGCACTATGACGCCGAACCAAAGATCAGCTTGAGACTGGAATTTGATCGCTCACCCGCAGGGATCGACGTGTCCGGCACGCATGGGTTTGCCGCGCTTGATACGTCGGGTTCATCAGTCGAAATAGCGCTCTCCCAAGGGTTGCCTGCCGGTGAGACGCTGGTAGTGAATCTCGCCCCCTCAAGCGGCCACGAGGTCCACTTCCTCCGGGCGGCCTGGCAGGCCTGACCGGCTCAGCGCATGAAAGTGTACAGCGTGTAGCCGATGGCGAAGCCGCGCCGGTTTTCCACGGTGAGGCGGCCATCATCGGTCGCCGAGAAATTGACCTTACCGTCTTCGCCCGTCGTGCCGGTGAGCTCGCCCGTCTGCGTGGTGAAGGCGGCGCCGCCTGAAAACAGGGTTGTCAGGGCCGGGCCGCTGGCCATGCGGGCGAAGAACAGCACGACGGGCCCCGAGCCGAGGGAGTTCGGAATGGCGATAATCACGGAGCCGTTGATGGTGCGCCCGAAATCGGCGGTCGATATCGCATCATCGGCGATCGTGCCGAGGGCCGCGCGGACTTCCAGCGATGTGAGCACATTCGCAGCCGATGCAAAACCTGCCGGGAAACTCACAGTCCCGTCGGCCGCAGCGACGCGCAGGCCGGTCGTGAAGGTGTCACCGTCCGGGCTGGTCCTGATCTCGAAATCGTCGGGCCCGATAAGCCCCAGTTCGGCGCCGGACTTATAATCCGTTTGGAACAAAATGGAGCCTGTATTAGCCCCGGCCGAGCGGTTGATGGCCTGCCGCGGGTTGCCAGTGCCGGGTGTGACATCATCGTGCGAAAAGAGAATGGCATCGGATTTCACGGCAAGACGGTTGGGAAGCTCTGCAACGGTATTGATGCCAAGGCTGGTGAAAGACTCCAGTGAAAGCGCTGTTCAAGTGCCCGAGGTGAACACGATCAGGGTGTGCTCGTCCTCAACCCATGCGCGGCATCCTTCCGGTGGCGTCAGGGTGATCCAGGTGGCATCGAGATAGGCGGCCACACTGTCGGGCTCAAAACCGGTCCATGCGTCGCCCGAAGCATCTGCCGGCAAGATGTAGCCGTCGCCCTCGACCGGGGTGTGGCGGGCTGTGCCGACAGCATGCGTGAGCGCACGCTGAGGCCGGTCAGGATGTCGAGCGCCTGTAGCGACTGGTTCAGCGTGACGTGTTTCTGCGCCTGATTGGGCAGGAGGTAGGGCAGGGCAAGGCGAGGCGAGGGGTCGAATCCATGAGGCGCTCCGTGGGACTGGTTTCCCGGAGTGTGCCATTGTCTGGCATAGGGTCGGATAAGTTTGCGGCCTCGCAGCCGGGAATGTCAGGCGGTACCGAGGAATCCGGCCATCTTGGCGATGGCAATCCGGCTGACACGGCGCACGGCATCCGCCGAATTCGAACCATTGTGCGATCCGAAGATGCACTGGTCGAAGGCGCGGAACGGAGAATCGGCCGGGAGGGGCTCGACCTCGAACACATCGAGCGCGGCCGAATGGACGATACCGGATTTGAGGCCTTCAAGCAGGGCGGTCTCCTGGATCACCGGGCCGCGGGCGACATTGACGACGCGCACGCCGGGACGAAGCTTGTCGAGCAGGTCAGCATTGAACATGCCGCGTGTCTCCGGCGTCAGAGGGCAGGTGAAGATCAGGAAATCGGCCTCATCGAGGCGCTCGGGCCATTGGGCGGTTTCCACGTCGAGGCCGTCTGCTGGCTTGTAGAAGGGGTCGTAGACGACGACCTTGCTGCCGCAGGCAAGGATACGCTTGGCCGTCTGGCGGCCGATGTCGCCGAAGCCCACCAGGGCGACGGTGCGCCCCGT
>NZ_JBBKXE010000138.1:0-17876 GCF_037969335.1 Hyphomonas sp.
CAACGGCTGCCTCGATCGACAAGCAACTGAAAGAAGGCACGTCTTTCTACTACCATCAGCTTGCCGCCGATCATCCTGCCATCGTGTTCGCAAAACAACACAATCCCGAATTCGACCAATTGGTCGAAGCATCCAAAACAGCAGCAGTCGAATGAAGCGCCGGGTTTCCACGCGCAAATTGTGACTTTGGTTAGGAAGTTCTCATGATCAGTAAATTAGTATGCGTCGGATTGTTGACCGTGGCTTTGACGGCATGTGCATCGACGTCCGTATCAGCAGATCTCTCGGCGGCAACGGAGGAATCTCGGACCATCAACTGGACTGTCGTCAAGGCTGCTGAAGTGCAATCCTTGAATGCCGATCTGGAGGTTGGGAAGCCTACAGTCGATATCGGACTGTATTACCCGTCCAATCTTCACAAGGATGCAGTAGCCATATTGCCGCTGGAGGGCCTTCTGGAAGAATTTGCAAATGCCAAGCGGGTCTTTGCGCCGACAGGTGTGCAGCTTAATCTTCTCTGGGTGAAGACCGGTGAAGTGGACCCGGGGTTTCTTGCGATCAACTCGACGAGCGTCCGTTCACAAATGCCCTCGGGCGGTTATGGCAACATGTATGTTCAGCGTGGGCAAAGTCCCTCTGAATTGTCGGAAGGCGCACTTGCAGCTTTTGAGGGCATCATCGAGCCAGCCGAGAACAACAACAGGACACTGTACCTCGTCGCGCTGCAAAACGTCTATATGACCTATTTCGAAAATCTTGATGAGAATGGACGCAACTGGGAACCCAAGGTCGTGAATACGTCAGGCCTGTCATTCCCGTCCTATATGTACGGCGGCAGCATACCGGATCGCGTTCGGGGAGTGATAACGCTGACCAAGCACGATGCGAAGAACAAGCTGACCATCGCGCACGAACTCGGCCACAAGCTGATGAATGTCAGCCATGAATACATGGCCGTTAGTCCCCAGCATGAAATCCGGTCTGAAGAAGGCTTGATGCTGTATGGGGCTGGCACCCAGATTCCAGCGGGACTGGACGGCCGCTGGCATCAGGAACGTCTGCTTTTGTCTCCATACATTTACCGCCAGGATTCTTCAGGAGAGAAAACCTGGAATGACGACTATCGTGCTGGCGGATTCTACTACGACCCGCTCTATGAAGACTACGCCGTAGAATTTGAATAACCCCTCGGGGGAGATTGGTAAAAGTGCGACCCCCACTCGAGTCGGGTTTCTGGCAACGGTACGTTCACACCACACTATGCCAAACCCTGCCTTTCTCCCCCACCCATTTTCAGGTGCTAGACAGTCGAATGCGAACCAGTCTCCGCTTTTCGCGAACGAGTAGGTGCTAGGCGACGAGAAGGTCGCGCCATTCGCGAAGAGCGGCGTCGCGTTTCTGTTTGAATCGAATTCTGGAGTTGATGCGCCTTTCGAGATTAAAGTGATTGTACACTGACGAATGGATTGAGACGAACTTCTGCAGACTTCGCATGCGCCGAAATCGCGACATTGCTCGCTCTCTTCGTCGAAAGGGCAGGTGGGAATTCTCAGCGCGATTGTTGATATGCCGGCCAGTCTCCTGGCGGCCCTCGTTCCCAATCACTTTCATTGCCGCCCGATAAGAAGAGCATCGGTCTGTCACGACGGCATGTGGGTCGCCACATCTCTTCATTGCTTTCTTTAGGAATTGCAGCGCGGCGGCTTTGTCGCGTTTCTTCGTGACAAACGGTTCCAGTACTTCGCCCTCGTGATCGACGGCCCTCCACAGATAATGCCTCTCGCCTCGGATTTTGACGAAGACTTCGTCCAGGTGCCACTGCCATTGGGGGAAGCGTCGCATGGCTTCGGACCGCCGTTTCCAGATCTTGTGAGCGAAGTAAGTGCCGAACCGATCGACCCAGAGCCGAACGCTTTCATGGCAGATATCGATGCCGCGCTCGTGGAGCAGGTCTTCGACATTTCGAAGCGAGAGCGGGAACCGGACATACATCAGTACGGCGAGCTGGATAATCTCTCACGAGGTTTTGAAGTACCGGAACGGGTTCTTGGCCATTTTTCGAGGCTAAACGCCAGGATCGCCTGCCTCAATTCCGATTCCGCTGACAATGCTCTAATGAAGATCCGCATGCCTTATACGAAAAGAAGGTCATCCAATTCGAAGTGAGCTTCGGCGATTTTATGTGTTTTGAGTACTTCCAACAAGATTTTGTAGAAGTTCTGTCCTGTCATCAGCCTTCATAAAACTTTGTTTTGTCGCGCGAGCATTGCCACCTTAACCACCGCCTCATTCGGCGCTTTGTGCGCCGCAATAATATGGGGTTGGTCATGAAATTTCGCATTTTTTCTACCACGGCATTTGCGGCTATCAGCAGCGCAGTTCATCTTTCTGCCGTTGCGCAATCTGCTGCACCGTCCGAGGATCGACGCCTTGAAGTCGTGACAGTGACGACCCAGAAGCAATCGCAAAATCAGATTGATGTTCCGATCAACATTTCCGTCACGAGCCAGGATACTATCGATATGCTTGGCGCTGAGGATCTGGAAGACCTCGCCAACTTCATCCCCGGTCTGCAAGTTCAGGCGCAAAGCCTCAACGCGCCTAGCTACGCAATGCGCGGTGTAGTTTCGGATGGCGGTGCTCCGCGCGTTGCTCTCTTCCAGAACGGTGTTGCCATCGGCACGCCTGGTTATGCGACCAATGTTGCTATCTTCGACATGGAACGAGTCGAAGTGGTGAAAGGTCCACAGGCGACCCTGTTCGGGCAGGGCGCGCTTGTCGGTGGGATCAACTTCATCCAGAACCGTGCGTCGACCTCAGGCAACTCCGCAAAGATCGCTCTGGAAGGTGGCGATTATAACTTTATGCGCGCTGAGGGTTTCTATAATGCAGCCCTGACAGACACACTCGCCGTTCGGCTCTCGGCGCAGATCAAGAACATCGACGGCTATGTGCCGAACACGGCCAACTCTCCGGACTTGATGGGCCAGGACACAACTGCGCTTCGCGCCGCCGTCCATTGGGAGCCGACAAGCAGCATCACTGCCGATATTTTCCTGAACTACCAGGAAGATGATTCGACCGGCACCCAGTTCACTTCAGGATTCTTCCCTGTAAACGGCGTTGTTGATCCTTTCGGCGCAACCGCGATGAATATCAACGCCGACCAGGTCCGCGATAAGCTCGGTAATGATCGCGAACTCTTTGCGGCGACGGCGAATGTCGAGATGCGTCTGAATGATGCCTGGACACTTACCTTGCTGACCGACTACCGAGATCTGGCCTCCAGCGAAGCTTGGGACTCGGATGGTTATGCGGCCAACCTGCTTCAATTCTATCAATCCCGCGAGGGTGAAGCCTTTTCGCAGGAAGTGCGCCTCAACTTTGATGATGGCGGAAAGCTGTCGGCCTTTTTTGGCGCCAATTACTTCGATTACGAAACGCGTGATGTCTTGAACTTTTCGACCGACGAAGCGTATGCCCAGTCGCTGTTTGGTCCACAACTCGCTGCTGGTGCAGGCCTGACGATGGCGCAGGTTCGCGGCATACTCGCGCAAGCTGGCGTTCCGGGCGCCGAAAACTTTGGCAATTTCGACACGCCACTACAGTACTCGGTTTTGGGGGGGCTGCTGCTCGGGCAACTTATTCCGCTTAATTCCGCCCACCTTGAGAGATCCTCGACGAGTGATGGGCGCACCAGTTATGACCTGTTTGGTGACGTCACGTTCGATGTAACCGACCGCCTCGCTGTTACGGGTGGCCTTCGTTACACAGTGAACGAACTTTCGGCCTCAAGTGTCGGCGAGCTTGTGCGCGGCAACGCTGCTCTAGGCGGGGCAATCAACGGTGTGACGCTGGCCCCGGGCTTCCTGATCAGTGCGGCAACGCTCAACAATCTGGTTAGTGCGACCGCAGAGCCGGACGGGGCGTTCACCTGGCGTCTCAATGCGGCTTACCGTGTGTCCGACAATGTGAACACATGGCTGGCTTATGGTCGCGGTCGGCGCCCTGAAGTTCTGTCGTTCTCCGGTGCGGCATCCAGCGTCGTAGATGCCGAAACACTCGACAATGTCGAAGCCGGCGTGTCCGGCCGCTTCTTTGATGATCGCGTTCAGCTCACAAGTTCTGTCTATTACGGCCAGTACAAGAACTTCCAGACCTCGCGTTTTGACCCAATCGACGGTGTCTTCCTCATCGAGAACTCGGGCAATGCCACGCAATATGGCTTTGAGTTTGATGGCCAGGCGATCGTCTCGGACAATGTCCGTTTGCTCGCCACCTATGCTCATAACTATTCACAGTATGATGATGAGGACGAGAATGGAAACGCACTGCAATTCGCTGGAAACCAGTTCCGCATCAGTCCGGAAAACAGCTTTTCGGTCGCTGCCGATATCACGTATGATGTGGCCGGTAAGGGTATGCTTTCTATTGTCCCGAGCTATGTCTGGAAGGGGCATCACTTCTTCGAAGATGACAATGGTTTCGACTATGCTGCCGACGGTAATGGCGGTTTCGTGCGCGTGCGGGAAACCTATCCGGATGGCACGGCGGTCGTGGAAGAACAGGACGCCTACGGGATTTCCAGTCTGCGGATCGCATTCGACGGCGCCAATGAACGGTGGGGCATTTACGCCCAGGGTGAGAACATTTTCGATGAAGAATACCTGATTGATGTAGGCAATACCGGCGGCGCATTCGGTCTGCACACAATCATCCGAGGTAAGCCGAAAATGTTTAAGGCCGGCGTCTACCTGAAGTTCTAATCAGTCAAAAATGCCAGGACGGACTTAAGTCCGTCCTGGCTGTTTTTCATTCAAGGAGTGACCCTATGAATTTCCAAATCCTTTCTGCCGGTTTGGCATTTGCCTTATTCGCCGCGTGCGCTCAAGCGCCGGTTGTTGACACAAAACTTACCGCCAGACCTGGCAAGGCATCTCCGATATACGAGACCCTGGACGGCAAGCGCCCCATCATTATTGCCCACCGCGGCGCCAGCGGGCTTTGGCCCGAACACACGGCCTCGGCCTACGAGGCCGCAGTCCAGCAGGGCGCGGACTTCATTGAGCCAGACCTAGTGATGACCAAGGATGGTGTGCTGATCGCACGTCATGATGCCTACCTCTCGACCACCACCGACGTTACAGATCATCCCGAATTCGCAGATCGAAAGAAAGTACGTTCGACACTGATGGGCGAAGTAGACGATTGGTGGGCAGATGACTTTACGCTCGCTGAGATCAAGACCCTGAAAGCCCGCCAGCAGTTTCCGACACGGAACATGGAGTTAAACGACCGGCTCGATATCCTCACATTCGATGAAGTGATGGATATCGCGCTGGAAGCCGCGAAAGAGGGCCGCACGGTTGGTCTTCACGTGGAAGCAAAGTGGCCGAGCTATTACTCCTCGGTCGGCTTGGACATGGTGGATCCCATTCTTGATGCGATGAACGCCAAAGGCCTCACAGCCGCAGGAATCCCTGTCTACATCCAGTCGTTCGAGCCCCCCTTCCTGACGGCTGTTGGCGAGAAGAGTGACCTGCCTTTAATCCTGAATATGGTAGGCCCTCCCTATAACAAGATTCTCGGCCTTGAGTACGAACTGGAAGATATCACGACGACGGGCATTGGTGCCGAGAAGTCGTTCATTCTCACCAAGGATGGCACTGTGACCGACTTTGTGGAGCGTGCTCATGCGCTTGGCCTGCTCGTACATGTGTACTCTGTACGGGACGATAGCCCTCATGAAGGGTTCAAGGATGTGCGTGCCGAACTGGAAACCCTGATCGCTGCTGGCGTTGACGGTATATGGACCGATTATCCCGCCACTGCGATCGAAGTGAGGGGACATCCTTGAATGATTTGCGTCGGACCTACAGGATCCGGCAAGCAAGATTCATCCAGGTGGATGCGCAGCTCGCGCGGGGTGCTGTCAGTCTAATGCGAACCAGTCTCGGATTTTCGCGGAGCAGCAGGTGCTATGCGACAAGAAGGCCGCGCCACTCGCGAAGCGCGGTGTCTCGTTTCTGTTTAAACCGGATTCTGGTGTTGATGTGCCTTTCGAAGTTGAAGTGATTGTACACTGATGAGTGGATTGAGACGAACTTCTGTAGACTTCTCATCCGCCTGAACCGGGACATCGCCCGCTCTCGCCTTCGGAAGGGCAGGTGGGAATTCTCAGCGCGATTATTGAGATGTCGACCGGTTTCCTGGCGGCCTTCATTCCCGATGACCTTCATTGCGGCCCGATAGGAAGGGCATCTGTCCGTGACGATCACTTGTGGATTTCCGTATCGCTTCATGGCTTTCTTCAGGAATTTCAACGCAGCAGCCTTATCCCGCTTCTTCGTGACATAGGATTCCAGGACTTCGCCTTCATGATCCACAGCGCGCCACAGATAATGGCGTTCTCCTCGAATCTTGACGAAGACCTCATCCAGGTGCCACTGCCATTGCGGGCTGCGCCGCATCGACTCTGAGCGCCGCTTCCTGATCTTGTGAGCGAAGTAACTCCCGAACCGATCCACCCAGAGGCGGACACTTTCGTGACAGACATCAATGCCGCGTTCGTGGAGAAGGTCTTCGACATTCCGAAGCGAGAGCGGAAATCGGACGTACATCAGCACGCCAAGCTGGATGATTTCGGGCGAGGTTTTAAAGTAGCGAAACGGGTTCGTGGCCATTTTCGAAGGTTAAACGCCAAGACTGCCCGCCTCAAGCCCGGTTCCGCTGACAACACCCACTGGAGGCCACGGACAAATATTATTTCTTTCGGCCGCCTAGGACGGCCACCAGTTCTTCAACCTTCTCCCGCCTCGCGGAGAGGTCGCCGTCCTCCAGTGCGTGTTCCACGCAGGTCGCTATATGATCATCGAGGATCACGCCTTCGAGCCCAGTGAGGGCTGCCTTTATCGCCTGAACCTGACGTACGACGTCGATACAATAACGGTCCTCGCCCACCATCTTCGCGACGCCCCGAACCTGTCCCTCGATCCGGGCGAGGCGTTTGGCGGCGGCATCTCTTGTCTCTATTTTCATCACGAACGGTCCTTGATCCTATTCAGGCGCTTCAGCGCCGTTATCGCGCATATTGGTTAGATAAAAGCGTTCAAAAGCAAAAGTCACGGTAATCCCGGCGAGCGCGATGACGATAATCATTGGATCGGTCTGCGATTTCATCGTCAGAAATGCGCCCAGAACAACAATGTCAAGCATCATGGCAGTGATAAGCACACTGGCCCGTGCGCCGACATCCTCACGCAAGTGACGGTAAACACCCCAATGGATGATGATGTCCATGACGATATAGAAGATTGCTCCGAGTGATGCGATGCGAGACAGATCGAAGAAAGCCGCCAGTAGGCTGGCAGCGATGACAGTATAGACCAGCGTATGTTTTTGCGTGTCGCCCGGTAGTCCCAGCTTCATTTCCGGAATGAGATTCATCTCAGTCAGCATCGCCAGCATGCGGGAAACGGCGAACACACTTGCCAGCAGTCCGGAGGCGGTTGCAATGATGGCAATGGCTACTGTGAACCAGACGCCATATTCGCCAACGGCGGGACGTGCTGCTCGTGCCAGGGAATAGTCCTTCGCCTTGACGATCTCCTCGATACTGAGGGTCGAACCGACGGCGTAGCAGACGAGCAGGTAGATAACCGTGCAGATGGCAAGCGAAATCATGATCGCCCGACCGACATTCTTCTTCGGGTCTTTCACCTCGCCGCCGCTGTTCGTGATCGTGGTGAAGCCCTTATAGGCAAGTATAGCGAGTGCGACCCCTGCGAGGAATCCGCCCGCCGACGTGTGGTCACCCACGCCGGATTGCACAGGCTGGAAAGCAAACCCTGCCGCCCAAAGTGCCACCAGGGCAAAGACCAGAATGCCGCCGATCTTCAGCACAGCGGTTATTTTTGAGACCGCGCCAATCACGTGATTGCCGGAGATGTTCACGATGAACGCGCCCACGATCAGTCCCAGCGCCAACACAGGCACCAGAATGCCGCCTTCGATGCCGAACAATTGCAGTGTGTATGTCCCAAACGTGCGGGCGACGAGACTTTCATTGATGATCATCGAGAACGCCATCAGCAGGGCGGCGCCACCGGTTACGACGGTTGGCCCGTAGGCCTTCTTGAGGATCATGGCGATGCCGCCCGCCGAGGGATATTTGTTCGATACCTTGATATAGGAATAGGCGCTGAAGCCGCTGATGACAGCGGCCAGCAGGAAGGCGAGCGGAAACAGCGTGCCGGCCAGTTCGGCCACCTGACCGGTCAGGGCAAAGATGCCCGCGCCGATCATCACGCCTGTGCCCATGGCGACAGTGCCCGGAAGCGTCAGACTGCCTTTCTCGTAAGAACTAGCCATTACAGCTTCAATGTCCTGAGGCGCAGTGCGTTCCCGATCACCGAGACGGACGAGAAGCTCATCGCTGCGGCGGCAATCATCGGGCTCAGCAACAGGCCGAACACGGGGTAGAGCACGCCCGCCGCCAGCGGCACGCCCAGCGTGTTGTAGATGAAGGCGAAGAACAGGTTCTGCCGAATGTTGCGCATCGTGGCTCGGCTCAGTTCGACCGCCTTGGCGATACCCAGCATATCGCCCTTCACAAGGGTCACACCCGCGCTTTCCATAGCGACATCCGTACCTGTGCCCATTGCAATGCCGACATCGGCCTGTGCGAGAGCCGGGGCGTCATTGATGCCGTCTCCCGCCATCGCCACCACCGCGCCGCCCGCCTGCAGCTCGCGCACGATCCGGTTCTTGTCCTCCGGCGACACATCGGCGTGTACGTCGTCAATGCCCACTTGCCGGGCAACGGCCCGCGCCGTCGCCTCGCTGTCGCCGGTCAGCATCACGACTCTCAGGCCCTGCTTGTGCAGGCGCGAAATGGCTTCCTTCGTCGTCGCCTTGATGGGGTCAGCGACGCCGATCAGGCCCGCTGCCTTGCCATTGACCGCCACGAACATCACGGTCTGGCCGTCTTCCCTGTATGACTGAGCGGCCTCGCCCCGTGCGTCATCGAAGCCGCCGATCCGGCGCATCATCTTCGCATTGCCGATGGCGACTGACTTGCCATCCACCGTTCCCTGAGCGCCTTCGCCCGTGACAGATTCAAAGTCCTGGGCGACGCTCGTCTTGATGCCGCGCGCTTCCGCGCCGCGAACGATGGCGGCTGCCAGCGGATGCTCGCTTGCTGCTTCGACGGCCGCAACAAGCGTCAGCAGCTCGGTTTCGTCCCAGCCCTCGGCGGGCTCCACGGTCACCAGTTTCGGCTTGCCCTCGGTCAGTGTGCCGGTCTTGTCGACCACGACCGTGTCCACTTTCTCCAGCGTCTCCAGCGCTTCGGCATTGCGGATCAGGATGCCATTCTGCGCGCCCTTGCCCGTACCCACCATGATCGACATCGGCGTCGCGAGTCCAAGCGCACAGGGGCAGGCAATGATCAGCACAGCCACGGCATTGACCAGCGCAAAGGCCAGCGCCGGGTCCGGCCCGAACAGGGCCCACACGATGAAGGTCAATACGGCTGATGCCACAACGGCTGGTACGAACCAGGCTGCCACTAGGTCTGCCAGCCGCTGGATGGGTGCCCGCGAGCGCTGGGCTTCAGATACCATGCGCACGATCTGCGCCAGTACCGTATCGTCGCCCACCCGCGTCGCGGTCATCACCAGGCTGCCGGTCGTGTTCACCGTGCCGCCGGTGACAGCATCGCCCGCCGCTTTCGCCACCGGCAACGGTTCGCCCGTGACCATGGATTCATCTACATTGGAACGGCCCTCGGCCACTTCCCCGTCCACCGGCACTTTTTCGCCGGGGCGGATGCGCAGCCTGTCGCCGGATTTCACGACGTTAAGGTCTACGTCTTCCTCGCTGCCATCTTCGTGAATGATTCTGGCGGTCGGAGGCGTCAGCTGCAGCAGTGCCCGGATTGCGCCGGAGGTCGAACTGCGCGCACGCAATTCCATCACCTGCCCAAGCAGGACCAGCGCCACAATGACAGCGGCGGCTTCGTAATAGACGTGGACGTTCCCATCCATATCTCGGAAGTCGTCGGGGAACAGGCCGGGCGCAATGGTCGCGACCAGGCTGAACAGGAACGCCGTGCCCACGCCCAGAGCGATCAGCGTGAACATGTTCGGGTTCATGGTTTTGACAGAGCGCCAGCCACGCACGAAGAAGGGTGCTGCGCCCCACAGCACGACCGGGGCGGCCAGCGCCAGCTGTATCCACTGCGCCACGCCGGGCGGGAATATCCCGTGCAGGGGCTGGCCGGGAATCATGTCGCTCATTGCATACAGGAACAGTGGCAGGGCAAACGCCGTGCTGATCCAGAACCGGCGCGTCATGTCATCCAGTTCGCTCGTATCCTCGTCCAGCGACACGGTTTCCGGTTCCAGCGACATGCCGCAGATCGGGCAGCCGGTGTTCGAAGTTTCGCGCACCTGTGGGTGCATCGGGCAGGTCCACACGGTGCCGGAATAGTTTTCCGGCACGTGATCATAGGCCGTGTCGGCTTTCGCCGCAGCGCCGCCGCCATGGCAGCAGGCATGCGCTGCAGGCGAGTCGGCTGTCGTGTGCGCGTGATGTGAGTGGTCGTGGGAAGACGTATCCATGATGCTGTCGCTCCGGCGGTTTGTCTTGAGCCAACATAATACCCCAATGGGGTATAATCAAGGATTATGAAATTCATCCCTTCTTGCCTAAACGTACGCAATGCTCATCGTGAGCACGGTCATGCGCAAACGATTGCTAATCGCGCTGTTAAAGCATGAGGAGGCATTGTCACCGGGCGGGCGGCACACCCGAATGAAATACGTAAATTGTATGTCCACGTTGGGAATGCCGCGCTACCGTCAGGCCTGACTTTTTCGGTTGAAGAAATTATACAGCGGTACGAACAGAAGTGCTGTGTACCAGCCATACGCATAGGCCCACGCAAGACCGACAAGGTATCCGGCAATTGACCAATGGAAACCCGGCATGAATGCCGCCCATCCTTGATGCATGTGCATGTTGACCTGCGTGTTGCCCATCATCATGTGCATTGGCACGGTCAGGCCCCACAACATGCATATCGTGAAGGTAATCGCGAGAAACAGCGATAGCGCGTGACCCGTTGGTACGATCCTCATTGCTGGCCTCCATCGTCATTATTTTCTGATTTCATCATGGGGCAGGTCTCTCGCATGGCATCATGATCCATCATGCCATCCCCCTGCATTCCGTGACTCATGCCGCTGGTCATATGCGCTTCACATTGCGTGCGCATTTCAGCTTTCATTTCAGGAAACATATCCATACAGGCCTGATGTTGCGCTTTCATTTCAGGGCTCATCATGTGACCGGCAGCCATCCCGCCATCTTGCATCATCCCGTCGCCTTGCATCATTCCGCCTTCGGCCATCTTCGCCATCATCGACGCATGCTGTGCTTCGCACTCTGAGCGCGTGACGTCTTTGCCTGCGATTGTCATCGACTGTGTTTCTGCGGCGTCGACATTTGCTGACGGACCATTCAGGCTGGCGCAGCCAGTCAGTGCCAGTACTATTCCTGCCGACACGAGAGCTGCCGAAAGTCTTCCAATTGTCAAAGAGGTCGTCATATTCATCTCCTTCTACGTTCGTGAGAAAATTCAATGCGCTTGAGGGCTCGTTTGATCAGAATTGACTGTGAAACTCGTTTCCTTCGCGCGCCGAGCACGAGACTGCGCTCAGTGAAACGGATATACCCGATGGGGGTATATGGCCATTGATAAAGATCAATCTCTCCTTTTTGTGATTAGAGGGAGGGCAGTGTTATTAGTCAAATGCCGCGCTGATCGTTTATTTCTCTCGGGAACTTTTCGAATCTGAACCATCAGTGTTTGTGTTCGTCTGTGATCGGCGTCGACGACCAGTGGATGTGAGCGATCTTCCAGCCGTCAGTCGTGTGCTTGAGCACCACGGTTTCCATCATGCGAGAATGGATCGCTTTACCATCAAACATGCCATGCATCTGTGATTCCGAGATGACCACAGATTCGGTGTCATTGGCGATCACGTCACGCTGTTTGAGACTGGTCTCGACGGCGCTTGTGAATGCCATATCTGCTGGAAGGTGGTGCCCCGCATAATCCGCAAGCGACCGTTCGGCGCTACCACCTTCGGCGATAATCGCGTCCGGCAGCAGGAGGGCAGTGGCGGCATCTGCATCACCCGCCGTCAGAGCCAAGGAGAAAGCGTCAACTATGCTCTCGGGCGACCCGGCCTCGGCAGACGTCACCGGATGATCGTGTGACATGGCATGGTGGTCATCTTCATCCATGCCCAGTCCGGACATGTCCATACTGGTGGTATCCATGCCTTCCAACATGACTATATCATTGTCGCCATGTGCTGCGTCGTGGTCATGATGCTCGTGCCCCGTCCCTTCGGCGACTGGGAGCTGCTTTACGCCAAGCCCATAACCGTAGACGATTGTGCCGCCCCACCAGGCCGTCACGGAAAGACCGAGGGCCGCAGTTGCCAGAAGTCCCTTGAATGCCAGAGAGGGCGCATTAGCACGGGAAATCCATCGCCAGACGGCGAGGGCGAGGACTGCCGTTCCAGACGGAACCGCCCAGTTCCTGTGAGTGGTCATCACCGCATGCGAGGCCCCATCATGTGCTACCGTATAGTAAGCTTGAAAGCCTGCCGCAATCGTCAACAGGATTGATACCGCTGCAAAGGCGAGCATCCAGTCGGCGGCGGGCATCAGGCTATCTTTCCGATGGCCAGCTGGCCAAAATGATTGGGCGAGGTAGGCCGCCGTTGCCGACATTGACAGGGCGTAGGCGAAGTGGACGAGAACCGGATGGATATTGGGTTCAAGAAGTTGCATGATGTTATCTCCCCTAGAACCAAGTTCGCAGGCCAGCCACGAGCACGGCTTCGCTCGCGTCACCGCCCGCAGCTTCATGCGCATCTGCGGTACGACCGAATTTGCCCTGCCACTCAACACCTACGTAGGGTGCAAACTCGCGCTTGATCTCGTAACGCAGACGCAAACCGGCTTCGATGGCGTTGAGGCCGGTTCCGAGGTCTCGTTCAGCCACATCCTGCGCTGACATGTTTGCTTCGATGCGAGGCTGCAGGATGAAGCGTTGTGTAAGACGAAATTCGTATTCCGCTTCCAGTCGCGCAGTGAGGTCGCCCTTCTCGCTAAGGAACGCCGACGCGTCAACTTCGAACCAGTATGGCGCAATGCCCTGTAGGGCCACGACGCCGTGTGCAAGTCCGTCCGGTTCCAGGTCGTATCGCACGCCGACTTGCGCATCCCAGAAGGGGGAGATCGCCTTTGAATACAGCGCCTGGATTTCAGCGTCATCAACGCCGCCTCCGTTGAGAGATGCCGATCCTTCACTCTTGAACCAGAGTTTGTTTATGTCGCCGCCATACCAAGCCTGACCATTCCAATAGAGACTGTCTGCGTTATCGCCCGTTTGAGCTTCGAGCTGATTGACCAGTACATACCAGGTGCGCTGTGCACCGCCCTCTTGCAGCAGCTCTTCGCGCGCCTCCGCCATTTCGGCGGAACCATAGCGCTGGTCTGCTTGTGACCAGAGCGGCGTCACTGTTTGGTCGGGCCCTTGCGCGAACGCAGGCAAGGCGGCCCCCGTTCCAGCTGTGAGCAGGACCGATACCGTAAGACAATTGAAGTTCCTCATTTGTCTTCTCCCATGTCCATCATGGAATGATCCATGGTTCCGTGATCCATTTGCGAGTGATCCACGCCTTCCATTTGGCTGTGATCCATCATCATTGGCGAGGCCGTATCCTTTGGCAGGATTGAGACGACCTGCATCATCCCTGCATGCATGTGGTAGAGAAGGTGGCAGTGGAACGCCCAGTCTCCGACATGTTCTGCAGAGATATCGACTGACAATTTCTCACCGGGCTTCACGATCACTGTGTGCTTGCGCGGCTTGTGATCGTCGCCTTCGTTCACGAGGTCGAAGAACATGCCATGCAAATGAATCGGGTGTGGCATCATCGTATCATTAATCAAGTTCAGCCGAACGCGCTCGCCCTCATGGAATACAATGGGCGCATCGATATAGGAAAAACGAACACCGTTGAACGACCACATGTAGCGTTCCATGTTGCTAGTCAGGTGGAGTTCGATCTCTCGTTCCGGAGGGCGTAGGTCCGGGTTCGGATCAAGACTGCGCAGTTGAGAATAGCGCAAGACACGGTGGCCAACATCCGAGAGGCCGTGGCCTGGTTCGTCCAGACGGCTCACCGGCATCATCGCGAGACCGGTATTTCCAGGGCCGGATTTTACGTCCGGCACGGTCGTCAACATGTCCATCTGCACAGAGTGGTCCATGCCGGGCATCTCCATGCCCTCCATGCCGATCATCGAAGTTTCATCCATGCCTTCGAGCATGTCATGACCCATAGCGGAGTGATCCATCCCGCCCATCGAACTGTGGTCCATACCTGACATTCCCATATCGGTCATTGTGAGAGGCATGGGGGTGCGCAGATCAGGCACCTCGGCGCGCATTCCGATGTTCGGTGCAAGGGTTGCTATAGCAAGCCCCGAACGGTCGATGGACTCGGCAACCACAGAATAGGCGCGCCGCTCTGTGGGCTGGACGATAACATCGTAGGTTTCGGCAACGCCAATCTGGAACTCGTCCGTCTCAACCGGCTGGACGTGCAGACCATCCGAAGCGACGACTGTCATAGAGAGGCCTGGAATGCGAAAATTGAACAGGGTCATCGCTGACGCATTGATGATACGCAGCCGAACACGTTCACCTGGCTGGAAGACGGCATTCCAGTTGTCTGCTGTGGAGTGGCCATTAATGAGGTAGGTGTAAGTTGCGCCTGTTACGTCAGCGAGGTCCATCGGCGACATGCGCATTTGGCCCCACATCGCCCGATCGGCCAGTGTAGCGCCAATCCCCTCTTTGGAGGCGTCATTCATGAAGTCGCCGACGGTGCGCTGGTTGTAGTTATAAGTGTCGCTGTGCTTTTTCAGTTTCGAAAATATTCGGTGTGGACTTTCGAAACTCCAGTCCGACAGGACGAGGATGTATTCCCGGTCGCATGAGATCGGATCGGGACCCTTTGGATCAATAATGATCGGCCCATAATGCCCCAACTGCTCCTGCAGCCCGGAATGCGAATGATACCAGTACGTGCCGTTCTGAGGCACAGCGAACTTGTACTGAAAGGTCTCACCGGGCTTGATGCCGGGAAAGGACACGCCGGGTACGCCATCCATGTAGAAGGGAACGAGCAGGCCATGCCAGTGAATGGAAGTGTCCACTTCCAGGTTATTCTTCACGTTGAGAGTAATTTCGTCGCCTTCCCGGAATCTGAGTAGGGGGGCTGGAACGGTGCCATTGACTCCTATCGCTTCGCCCGCGCGTCCATTGATGCGGATCGGAAACTTGCCCACGGAAAGATCAAATGTGGTTCCCGCAAGGGTTGGAAGTCCAGTATTACCGTCGCTGAAACTGCGCGCCCAGGCTGGCAACAAGCTTGCCGCACTGAGCGCTGTGCCTGTCGCGAGAGTTGATTTTAGTAGTTTGCGTCTGCTGATCATGGGATCGGCCTTTCAAATCTGTATCTCCCCGGCGGCGGAACAACCGCACGCCGGTTCGACTAGACTTAGTTTCCGGACGTGTTCGGCATTGGCATCTGGTCGCCATCCGGCGCACACAGACGCGGCACAACTTCTAGCCCTGATGCCTCGCAAAGTTCAACGATGGGATAAGCGCCCTTCTCGACCTTGTGCAGCGTGAACTGGACCTGGTCACCCTTCTTGAATTGCGAGAGATCGATGTCGTCGCCGACCTTGAAGGCCATACGCATAGCGGGCCATTTGAGCGCCGGAACCGGGCCGTGATCAAGACCGATCTTGCCTGCTGTTATATCGATCGCGATGACAGTGCCGGTGCCTTCGAACATATGCGTGGCGCGGTCATGGTCCGGCATTTCGGCGGTCGCCATGCCGCCAAGCTCGTGAGCTGCGTGATTCATTTCAGCGGAGGAAGGAAGTGTTCCGAAGGCAGCGGACACAAGTAGAGCTGCGAATGTGTTTCGAGAAAAGAACATGAAATTGATCCTGAAAATGGGATGCCCACGAGTTAAATGGGCTGGAGAGGGCCAAAGGACCTGGCGCTGCTGAGCAGGCCAGCCAGATAATCCGCGCATAAGCGCGGCGCCGATCTCCAAAGGATCAATTCAGGTTTTTGACTTTTAGCGCGATCGGGGTTCGTATCGGGGGATCAAGCCACGTTCGAGGCAAATTTGAAGTAACCACTGCGACGACGAAGGCAACGGACGCACGGGGCGCAGGAATCACGACGCTGTTCGCATTCGGAGGCGCGACTGTCAGGCCGGACGTGGTGCCATTGGATGCCAAGGTCGTTTGCTGGCAGTGGTCACTGTCGCCATCGTGATGATGTGAAAGTGGGGCCGCACGTCGAGCGTCGGACTTGAGGGCACCGGCAGTATGGTCATGATGATGGACGCCCGTGTTTTTAACTGTCGTAGCCGTATGAGACGACAGAGCATCACAGGCGCAAGCGAACTGCCCGAAGCCGAACACGACCATAACAAGTGAGAGAATCAGCGCTTTCATCTCTTCCATCGTATACCCCCAAGGGGTTTATAGCAATGTCCCCGTGACGAGAATACAGCTTGAGTCGACTTTCCCCGTCCGTGCATTGAAAAGTTTTCCGCTGGTCCGTGTCATGACTTGATACTCTTGAGCGAATGTCGGCAGCTACGGTGCCGAACGATTGAGAGGCGCATATCGATAACGCTGAAAAGGTTGCCGGTTCGGCCACTTGGGTGTCAGTCACAGATTTTCCGTAGACGGGTCTTGGGCAGGAGAAGGTGTGATGTGCCCCTAGAACGGTAGACGCCTTGCAGGGTAAAACTGGAAGCAAGGAGTTGTGGGTTATGTCGGGACGGATTCGATATACGGAAGAGTTCAAGCGGGAGGCTGTGGCACAGGTCACGACGCGCGGTCACAGCGTTACATCAGTGGCCAAGCGGATCGGGGTGAGCAGCAAGTCGCTGTATGACTGGGTGAAGCAGTTTGGCGATGAGCCAGACACCAGCTCGGCGGATGCCTCGGAGATCAAGCGGCTGAAGGCGGAGCTCAAGCGCGTGACTGAGGAGCGTGACATTCTAAAAAAGGCAACGGCGTACTTCGCGAAGGACCACGGCTGAAGTACGCCTTCATCAAGGATCACCGCGCCGAGTTTTCGGTGCGGGCGATGTGCCGTGTGCTCGGGGTTCATTTCAGTGGCTTCTATGCGTGGCTGAAGGCATCGCTCGGCCCGCAAGCCAGACGCCGTCGTCATCTGACAGGATTGATCAAGCAGTCATGGCTGGAGAGCGGGTGCGTGTATGGCTCCCGCAAAGTCCATCATGACCTGCTCGGTCTGGGCGAGTCCTGCGCCGAGAACACAGTTGCCAGGCTGATGCAGGCTGAGGGCTTGCGCGCGCAGGTGGGCTATAAGCGCCGTCCCGGCAAGCATGGCAGCAAACCATCTGTTGTTGCGGCGAACCAGTTGGATCAGGACTTCGATGCGGCTGAACCCGATCAGATATGGGTAACAGACATCACCTATATCCGCACCCATGAAGGCTGGCTGTATCTGGCGGTTGTCATTGATCTGTATGCACGCAAAGTTGTCGGCTGGTCGATGCAATCACGCATGCACACATCGCTGGTTCTGAACGCCCTGCTGATGGCGGTCTGGCGTCGCAAGCCGAGTGGCAAAGTCGTGATCCATTCAGATCAGGGGTCGCAGTTTACCAGCCAGGAATGGCGCGACTTCCTGAAGGATCACAATCTGGAAGCCAGCATGAGCCGACGCG
>NZ_JBBKXE010000139.1:0-15854 GCF_037969335.1 Hyphomonas sp.
TGCTGGCCCAGCGCCTGCCCGGCCTGTTGCCGCCCCTGTCGGCGCGCGAACTGCTGGAAGTCTCGCAGATCCAGTCGATCGCCGGCCTGCTCGAACGGGGCCGCCTGTCGCGCACACGGCCTTTCCGCGCGCCGCACCATTCCGCCTCCATGGCCGCCCTTGTCGGCGGCGGCATCAAGGCCAAGCCGGGCGAGGTGTCGCTCGCCCATCACGGCATACTCTTCCTCGATGAACTCCCGGAATTCCCGGCCCATGTGCTCGACAGCCTGCGCCAACCGCTGGAAGCGGGCGAGGCCGTCGTGGCCCGCGCCAACCGGCATGTGCGCTATCCGGCACGGTTCCAGCTCGTCGCGGCGATGAACCCCTGCCGCTGTGGCGGCGGGCCCGGTGCGGCAGCCTGCACGAAAGGGCCAAGATGCGCGCAAACCTACCAGTCGCGCCTCTCCGGCCCCTTCCTCGACCGGATCGATCTCTATCACGACACGCCGCCGGTCACCGCTGTCGACCTCGCTTTACTGCCCTCTGCTGAGGGCACGGCAGAGGTCAAGGCGCGCGTGCTGCATGCGCGTGACGTGCAGACCGAACGCTTTGGTGACATGGACTGCGACACGCGCCGCCCGGTCAATGCCGATGCGCCGACCGGTGATATCGAGCGCCTTGCGGCCCCGGACGCACCGGGCGCGGCCTTGCTCGCCGATGCCGCCGTCAAACTGCAGCTCACGGCGCGTGGCTATCACCGGGTTCTGAAGGTCGCCCGGACCATTGCCGATCTTGATGGCGCAGGCGGTGTGCGCCGCCTCCACATTGCCGAGGCGTTGACATACCGGCGGCGCGCGCCCGGACAGGCCGAAGGCGTTCAGGCCGGTGCACTGGCCCGGTAAGGTTCGGCCTCGTTCATTAAACGAATGCTAAAGCCTTGGGCCTAGGGTTTTCGGGACATGACAGATACGCCAGACACACCCAAATCCGTCGCGACGCCGCAAGATGCTTTCCTGGCGACAGCGAGCCACGAGATTCGTACGCCCCTGAACGGTATTCTCGGCACAGTTTCGCTCTTGCTGGAGACCGATCTTGAGCCGGCCCAGCGCGAATACGCCGAGACGATCCGCCTGAGTGGTGGACGCCTGCTCGACCTGCTCAACAATGTCCTCGACTATGCGCGGCTTGATGCGTCGGCCGTTGAACTCGAGACCGAGAGTTTTTGCGCGATCCGGCTCGGTCGCGAAGTGATAGAATTGCTCAGCCCACGCGCCCATGCGAGCGGGCTTGATCTCGCCGTTCGGTCATCGCAGCTGCCGATGCCAACCTATTCGGGCGATGCCGGCCGCATTCGCCAGATCCTGTTCAATCTTGTCGGCAATGCGCTCAAATTTACCCAGAGTGGCGGCGTGCTGCTCGATATCATTGCACGCGACGACGGACTGGAATTCCGTATCATCGACACGGGCCCGGGCATCGCGCTGGACGACCTCGATCATTTGTTCGACGCCTTCCACCAGGTCGGCGCAGAGGATGCCTACAAGGATGGCGGTGTCGGACTCGGCCTGGCCATCGTGAAGCGCCTGACCGACCTGCTCGGCGGTACGATCAACGTCCTCAGCTCGCCAGGGTGTGGCGCGGCGTTCTCTGTTATCCTGCCGCTTGATCGGTCAGGGCAGGAGACCAGCCATGACGAAACGGTTCTCGGCGGCAAGGTCGGCCTGGTCGGCCTGCCACCTGTCACGTGCCTGTCGATTGCCTCTGCGCTGGAAGATGTGCAGGCGATCGCGGTCCTGGTCGACCCGTCGCGCGGACGCCTGCCAAAAGGTGTTGATGTCCTGCTCATCGGCGCCGACCTGCCGGAAGCGACCGTCAAGGCCTATGCCAAGCTTGCGCCGGCGCTCGTTGTCGTGCGTCCCGAGGACCGGGGCGCGCTGCCGCGTTTCCGCGAACTGGGATGTGTCGGCTGGCTCGTGCGGCCGCTGCGCACATCGTCGCTCGCTGAGCGGATTTTCCTCGTGCGCTCCGGTGGCGAAGCCGTGGACGAGCCGGAGGCCGAAACCGGCGTGGGTCATGTCCTGATTGCAGACGACAATCCGGTCAACGCGCTGATCGCACGCCGCGCCTTGGAATCGGCGGGATTTACCGTCACAGTCGCGTCAACTGGCAGCGAAGCACTGGAGGCCGCAGGCGACATGGACCCCGCTCTCATCCTGATGGACCTGCGCATGCCGGTCATGGACGGTTTCGAAGCCATGCGCCGCTTGCGGGCAGGGGGCTCCGGTGTGCCGATCATTGCTGTCTCGGCCGAGATCAATCCGGATATTGAACGCCGCGCCCTTGCTGCGGGTGCCAATGGTGTCGCTGCGAAACCGCTGGATGCCGAGGCGCTTCGCAGCCTTGCCATCCGCTGGACAGCCCCACCGGCTGTGTCTGCAGGCGTCGGATGAACGAGGCGGCGACCCCTCCGCAACCGTTGAAGACTCAGCCCCGCGCGCTCCGCGCCCTCAAAGCCTTGAGGGACCGACGCATGGTGGCGATGGCGCTGTTTGCGTTTGCCGCCGGTCTTCCCATGGGCGTCACACTCGGCTTGCTCAATGCATGGCTCACGAAGCTCGGCATTACGCCGTCGACCATCGGCACGCTGTCTTTGCTGACGCTTGGCTATTCATTCAAATATCTATGGGCGCCGGCGTTCCAGACGGCGCATCCGGCCCCGCTCACCGGATTCCTTGGCGGGCGCCGGTCCTGGCTGCTCCTGTTCCAGGGCATCATGGTTGTCCTGATCGGCATTTTTGCTTTCACCAATCCGGCCGAGAATATCGGACTCGTCGCCCTTATTGCGCTGGCCATCGCCCTCGTTTCCCCGACACATGACATCGTGCTTGATGCCTGGCGCATCGAGGTCGCCCGTTCGGATGAAGACAAGGACCTGATGTCCGCGCTCTACCAGTTCGGCTACAAGTCGGCAGGCTTCATTTCGGGCTTCATCGCGCTGCTCGTCGCGGCGCGCTTCGGCTGGACAGCGACATTCCTCATGGTTGCCTTCGTGCTGGCCCTGTCGATGATCGGCAGCATCATTGCGCCGGAACCGGCAAGCTCGAAGACTCCCAATGCCGATCGCCTGTCCTTCCTGCCGAGCCTGCCGCGCCGTATTTCGACGCCGGCCGTCACAGTGGTCGCCATCGGCTGGCTCATCGGATTCACGTTGATTCTCGTCTTCGTCATGCAGTCGCTATTCTCTGCGGTGCCCCCTTCGGGCGGTACATTCGTGCGCACTGAAGGCCCGTGGATTGTCGGGCTGACCGTTCTCGTCCCAGCGATCGTGTCAGCAATCCTTGTCTTTCGGTTCGGGGCAAAATCCGCTGAAACGCCTGCGCATATTGCGAACGAGACGCGTGCCGAATCTATTCTCCGCAACCTGTTCCGGGCGATCTTCGATCCTTTGATGGAGCTGATTTCACGCCTCAAATGGGGCGCTGTCCTGGTCCTTTTGCTGGCGTTGACCTACCGTTTCACGGACGCGGTCTGGGGCGCGTTCGCCTATCCCTTCTATCTTGGCGACCAGTTCGGCGCGCTCGGCCATTCACTGGACGATGTCGCGATTGCCTCCAAATTCTTCGGCGTTGTCGCCACGATACTCGGCTCGCTGCTCGGCGCGGTCCTGATCGCCGTATTGGGCCGCATGCCGGTCTTTTTTGTCGGCGGTATCGTCGCGGCGGCGACCAACCTGCTCTATGCAGACCTCGCGGCGGGGGCGACCGTTCTCGACGGGTTCCTCCACATCTCGCATCTCGGGCCACCGCTCAGCGCGCTGGCGGACTGGGCGGCCAAACTCTCGCCTGATGTTGTGGCCGCCGATCAGGGCCAGCGCATGGCGCGCCTGATGGTCACGATCTTCGCTGAAAACATTGCGGGCGGCTTCGCGCTCGTCGCGATCACGGCCTATCTCACGTCTGTGGTGAATCCGCGCTTTGCCGCCGTGCAATATGCGTTGCTCGCGTCGCTCACCATGCTGATCGGCACGTTGGGGCGTCCTTGGCTCGGCGAGATCATCGAGAGCCAGGGCTATTATTCCGTGTTCATGATCACGTTCTGGCTCGGCGGTATCGCCGTCATCCTGTCGGTTCTCGAATGGGTGCGCCAGGCTCGCGACACGACTGGGTCAACGAGCCTGGTTCTGGCGCAGGACGACTAGAGCGGCGTGCCGAAAAGTGGCCCGCGGTTTTCGGGGACACGCCGCGACCCTTAAGAATCTGCGTCCTTAGTCGCCGTGCACGCGGTCGACGTCATAGGCGGCAATCGTCGCGAGATTGACGATGTCGCCCACCGTGGCGCCGAGTGATGCGATCTGGACCGGCTTCTCGAGACCCAGCAGCATTGGCCCGATCACGGTTGCCCGGCTCATTGATTCCAGCAGCTTGGTCGAGATCGACGCAGCATGGATCGCCGGCATGACCAGAACATTGGCCGGGCCCTTGAGGCGCGAGAACGGATAGAGCAAGGAATGGTTCGGGTTGAGCGCGATGTCGGCATTCATGTCGCCTTCGTACTCGAAGTCGACACCCGGCATCTGGTCGAGAATCGTGACCGCCTCGCGCACTTTCTCGCCGCGTTCGCCCATCGGATTGCCGAAGGTCGAATAGGACAGGAATGCCACGCGCGGAATAAAGCCCATGGCACGCACCGCGCCAGCTGCTTCCAGCGCAATGTTTGCAAGATCTTCGCCCTGCGGCAGTTCGGTGACGCTCGTGTCGGCGATGAACACGGTCCTGCCGCGATTGATCACCATCGACATGCCCATCAGGGCCTTGCTCGGCAAGGCGTCCAGCACGAGCAGGGCGTCATTCAGAGCCACGTCATAATTGCGGGTGACGCCCGTGACCATGCCGTCCGCATCACCATTCTTCAGCATGCAACAGCCGAAGATGTTGCGGTCCTGGTTCACCAGGCGCTGAACGTCGCGTTTCAGGTAGCCATCGCGCTGCAGGCGAGAATACAGGAGATCGGTATAGACCGGATTGTTGTCAGACAGACGCGCATTGATGATTTCCAGCGTACCGGCGGGCACACCCATCTGTTCCATCATCCGTTCGACCTGGGCTTCGCGGCCGATCAGGATCGGATGGCCCAGGCCCTGGTTTTTGAAGCTGAAGGCGGCGCGCACAACGGCGGGCTCTTCACCCTCGGCGAACACGATGCGGCGCTGGACATCCTTGGCGCGGGCCTGAACGCCCTGAAGGAAAGCCGCAGCCGGATCGGCCCGGCGCACCAGCGAGGCACGATAGGCGTCCATGTCGGCGATCGGCGTGCGCGCGACGCCGGTGTCCATTGCGGCCTGTGCCACGAATGGCGGGATGAAGCTGATGAGGCGCGGATCGAACGGGCTGGGAATGATATAGTCACGGCCAAAGCTCGGGCGGGCGCCGTGATAGGCGGCAGCCACTTCGTCCGGCACGTCCTCGCGGGCCAGTTCGGCCAGCGCCCGGGCTGCGGCGACTTTCATTTCCTCGTTGATGCTGCGTGCCCGAACGTCCAGCGCACCCCGGAAGATGTAAGGGAAACCCAGCACATTGTTGACCTGGTTGGGATAGTCCGACCGGCCGGTTGCGATGATTGCGTCGTCACGCACGGATTTGATGTCTTCGGGCGTGATTTCCGGGTCGGGATTTGCCATGGCGAAGATGATCGGATCCTTGGCCATGGATTTGACCATGGCTTTCGAAATGGCGCCCTTGGCCGAGAGGCCGAGAACGCAGTCGACGCCCTCCATGGCCTCGCTCAGTGTGCGCTTCGTCGTCTTGACGGCGAAGGCGGACTTGAACTGGTCCATCCGCTCGGTGCGGCCTTCATAGACAACGCCAGTCGAGTCACACATCAGGATGTTCTCGGCCTTGACGCCGAGATGGCGGATCAGGCCCGCCACGGACAGGCCCGCCGCGCCGGCACCGGAGACAGCTACTGTCAGGTCTTTCAGCTCGCGCCCGGTGACATGGCAGGCATTGATGATGCCGGCGGCAGCAATGATTGCAGTGCCATGCTGGTCATCGTGGAACACGGGAATATCGAGTTCCTCGCGCAGGCGGCTTTCGATAATGAAGCAGTCAGGCGAACCGATATCCTCGAGGTTGATGCCACCCCAGGTGTCGCCGATATTGCGGACCGTGCGGATGAAATCCTCGACGTCTGTCGTATTCACTTCCACGTCGACACTGTCGATGTCGGCAAAGCGCTTGAACAGGACGCATTTGCCTTCCATCACCGGTTTGGACGCCATCGGGCCGAGATTTCCGAGCCCGAGAATCGCCGTGCCGTTCGTAATCACCGCAACCAGGTTGCCCTTCGATGTGTAATCGTACGCCTTGTCGGGATCCTCGGCGATCGCCAGGACCGGAATAGCGACACCGGGGCTGTAGGCCAGTGACAGGTCGCGCTGCGTGCCCATGGGCTTGGTCGGCGCCATGGAAATCTTGCCTGGAGTAGGCTTTGAATGGAAATCGAGCGCTTCCTGGTCAGTGAAGCTTGGGCGCTTGGTTGTCATGGGAAAGGGTGGTCCGATGCTAACGAGTGAAAGGGTGGTTAGCGATTGACCCTATGCCTCACCGCCGAGCGTGCCAACCGCAAATATGGTCCATGTCGTCGCGGTTTCTGGCTATTTCATGGCGAGCGACAGCCTGAACGCTTTGCGAATCCCCAGCCGAGGCGCTAGCGTCCGCCTCCATGGCCGATACCGCGATTCCCTCGAAAAAGGCTGCCGTAAAAGGCAACGAGCCGACGCCATTCATGGTGCAGTATCTCGGCATAAAGGCCCGCCATCCCGACGCGCTGCTTTTCTTCAGGATGGGGGACTTTTACGAGCTCTTCTTCGATGACGCCGTCGAAGCGTCCCGGATCCTCGACATCGCGCTGACGTCGCGCGGCGAGCATGATGGCAAGCCCATCCCGATGGCTGGTGTTCCCTATCACGCAGCTGAAGGTTACCTCGCCCGCCTGATCAAATCCGGTGCGCGCGTGGCCGTATGCGAGCAGACGGAAAGCCCGGCCGAAGCGAAGAAGCGCGGGTCGAAATCCATCGTCAATCGCGACATCGTCCGGATCGTCACGCCGGGCACATTGACCGAGGATTCGCTATTGCCAGCGCGGCAGGGCCAGGCCCTTGCCGCCATCGCGCTGGCCAATGGCGGCGCCGACGCAGCGATAGCGGTGTGTGATGTGTCCACAGGGCGCTTCGATGTTGCGCCTGTCGCCCCCGGCGCATTGGCCGATGCCTTGCTTGGCTGGCCGCTTCGCGAACTGCTTGTCAGCGCAGCCGATATGGACCGCCCGGCGATTGCCGCTGTCGTCTCTGCCGCAAGCACGCCAGTGACCGAACGTCCGGCCCGCGCCGCGACACCGAAAACCGGCGAAGCCCTGCTCAAGCAGACATTCGAAGTGGCCGCGCTCGAAGCCTTCGGGGATTTCTCCAAGGCTGAGCTCTCGGCCATCGGCCTGCTGCTCGATTATGTGCTGCTTACGCAGGCCGGCGCCGATATCCGCCTCGATCCGCCCCAGCGCCCGCCCGCCAGCGGGCATCTCGCGATTGACCCGGCGACCCGCGCCAGCCTCGAGATAGACCGCGCCATGAATGGTGCGCGCGATGGGTCGCTCCTCGCAACTGTGGACCGAACCGTCACCGCGCCGGGTGCTCGCCTGTTGGCCAGCCACCTGTCTCGCCCGTCACTCGATCGCAGCGAAATCGAATCCCGCCTTGAAGCGGTCGCTTGGCTTGTCGCGGATACGGATGTGCTGGAGGCGCTTCGCAGCCGCCTGAAGGCGGCGCCGGACCTGGAGCGTGCCCGTACGCGGCTTCGGCTCGGACGGGGCGGGCCGCGCGACCTGCAGGCGATCGGACGCGCGCTGTCGGCTGGCGATGCCGCCGCACGCGAACTAGCCGTCATTGAGGGCGGCGTCCCGGCGCGCCTGGGGGCGGCTATCAATGTGCTTCTGCTGGAGAACACGCCCGACCTGCAGGTTTTCGCCTCAGACCTGGCGCAGGCCTTGAATGACAGCCTTCCGATGCTGGCTCGTGATGGCGGCTTTATCGCACCGGGCTGGGATAGTGCACTCGATGAGGCGCGCGGCCTGCGAGATGACAGTCGCCGCATCATTGCCGAGCTGCAGTCACGCTATGCGCGTGAGACCGGCATTTCGGCGCTGAAGATCAAGTTCAACAATGTGCTCGGCTATTTCATCGACGTTCCGGCCCGGCATGGCGATGCCCTGATGGCGCCGCCGCTATCGGAGACGTTCATCCACCGCCAGACCCTGGCCGGGAATGTCCGCTTTTCGACGCGTGAACTGTCCGACCTTGCGGGCCGCATTTCGCGTGCCGAAGAAGAAGCAAAGGCGCGTGAGGGGGAGTTGTTCAACGGGTTTTGCGCTGGCGTTGACGCGCTCAATGAGACACTCGCGACATCTGCCCACGCGATTGCCGACCTTGATGTCGCCGGAGCCAATGCCGCCTGGGCGATCGAAATTGACGCTGTCAGGCCCGAGCTTGCCGACACGCCTGTATTCGAAGCCACAGGCCTGCGCCATCCGGTTGTCGAAGCGGCGCTGAAGCGCGATGGCAAAGGCTTCACCGCGAACGACCTGAACCTTGATGCAGGTGGGGAAGGGGGCGCGCGGCTCCTGCTGGTCACCGGTCCGAACATGGCCGGCAAATCGACCTATTTGCGGCAGGCCGCCCTGGCGGTCATCATGGCGCAAGCGGGCTGCTTCGTGCCGGCCAAGTCGATCCGGCTCGGCCTGGCTGACCGGGTGTTTTCACGCGTCGGCGCCTCGGACGATCTTGCCCGCGGCCGGTCGACCTTCATGGTCGAGATGGTCGAGACGGCTGCGATCCTGACGCAGGCAACACCCGCCAGTTTTGTCATCCTTGATGAAGTGGGGCGTGGAACGTCTACCTACGATGGCCTTGCCATCGCCTGGGCCGCCGTCGAACACCTGCACGGCGTCAATGCCTGCCGCGCCCTGTTTGCCACCCATTATCATGAGCTCACGCAACTGGCGGAAGACTTGCCGGGCGCCGCCAATGCGTCCCTGCGCGCCCGCGAATGGAAGAACGACCTCGTCTTCCTGCACGAGATCCAGCCCGGCCCGGCCGACCGGTCTTACGGCGTACAAGTTGCGCGCCTTGCCGGCTTGCCGAAGCGCGCTGTGACGCGTGCTTCGCAGATCCTCAAGCGGCTCGAGGCCGATCCGAAAACGGCGGATAATTTGCCCCTGTTCGCGGCGGTTGTGGAGCAGGCTCCGTCAAATGGCGATGTTGACGCGCTGCCTGGTCCATCCCGGCTTGCAGAGATACTTGACGACGTCGATCCCGACACGCTGACGCCGCGCGAAGCACTGGATATTGTTTACCGCCTGAAGGCAGAATCAAAAAAACCCTGAATCTTCCGTATAGTTGTTGGAGGCCCAAGCCGATGACACTAGGATTATCGGAGGTCGAAGGCCGCAGGCCCTTGATCGGCAATCGGGGATGAAGCGCATCAAAAAAGCGCTCGCCCCTCGTGGACGTCGATAAATCGGAGGCCGAATCATGATTGGCAAAGCAGGAAGTATCAACGAAGTCACGCTCTCCAGCGCACAGATTCGACTGGAGTTGGAGAGCGCTCGAAAGGTGGTCGCCCGCCTCGCTCGCACAATTCGAATGGTCGGTGATGCGGGCGTGGCAGACCCCGAAACGTCCAACGAGTTGGAAATGCACCTCGGCGCCGCCTATGCCGCGGCCTATCGGTGGTTGCTGGAATCACGCTTGCAGGCGACCGGGAACGGCATTTCGATCACGCGCTAAGTGAACCTCAGGACGATTGGTTCATTTCGAGCGCTTGCAGCAGGCGTACCGCAGCCTGAAGGTCGTCGGCGTCGCCAAGCTGGTCGATGAGCTTTTTCGCATCGCGCCGAAGGTCTTTGATCCGGAGGCGTGTCTCGGCCACAGGCGATTTCTTGCCGATCGGCTCGAACGGCTCGTAGAAAAAGTTGATTGGCTTTTTCAGCGCGATTGCAACTTCGCGCAGCCGTCCCGCAGACATGCGGCTGTGACCGGCTTCGTATTTCTGGATCTGCTGGAATGTTACGCCGAGGAGTTGGGCGAGCCCGTCCTGCGTTAGCCCCATCTCGCGACGCCCTTGGCGTAGCTGCTGTCCAACGAAGCGATCTGCATCGGTTGGCTTTCTGGCATCGTGGCCAGCATGTTTGGCTGATTTCAACATAATAAATCCAACTACTCTGTATATGCTATCCAAAACAAGCTGATTGCGCAGGTGTTTGGACGGATTCAGTCCATATCGCTGCAAAAAGATCGAAAACTCCCTCCTGACAAGGAGGGTTCCCCGAGGGAAGAATAGCTATTCTGGTGGGTCCAATGCCCCGCCAAGCGCGAGATAAAGCGTGATCCGCGATTCGGTTTCAGCGCGACGAAGTGAGAGCAGCGTGCGGTCTGCCTGAAAACTGCGTTGCCGGAATGTCAGCACGTCGAGCAGGTCGATAGCGCCTTCCTTGTACTGGATTTCAGCGAGTTGCAGTGTTTCGCGTGCATTCTCCGCAGCGGTTTCCACAAAACCAGCGCGGTTTCGCAATGTCGTGACATCGTCCAGGCGGCCCTCGACATCGGCATAGGCGTCCAGCACGCTTGCGCCATAATTGGCCAGCGCGATGCGGCCGCCGGCTTCTGCGGCGTCGATGCGCGCGTCCGTCAGGCCGCCGTCAAACAGCGTGTCGGCCAGCCGGAGTCCGAGCGAGAGGGCCAGCGCCGCCGGGTCCAGCACGTCGCCCAGCGTGTCTGTTGCACTCGATACGCCACCCGACAGCGACAGGCTGGGCCAGCGCCCGCCGCGTACGGCTTCTGTACTGGCAAAGGCAGACCGTACCCCGGCTTCGGCGGACAGAACGTCCGGGCGCCGGCGAAGCAGGTCGGCCGGTCGTCCCGCAAGAATGATGTCTTCGATTTCGGGCAGTGTATCCGGCACGGTCATCGTGCCGGATGGATAGCGACCGAGCAGCACTTCGAGCCCGCGGATGGCGCTGCGTTGCGAGGCAAGAGCAAGTTCAAGTGAATCGCGCGCGCTCGCCACGTCCGACTCGGCGAGCACCTGCTCCCTGCGGTCGGCCGCGCCGAGATCGTAGCGCACATTGACGATCCGCAAGGTCTCGACCTGGGCGGCGAGCGTGGCCCGTGACAGATCAACCTGATGGCCGGCATCAATGGCAACCGCATAGGCGCGCGCGACACTGGCGGCGATCGACTCCCGGCTGGCACGATAGACGGCCCGGGCACTTTCCAGGTCGAATTGCGATGCCAGGATGTCCGACCGGATCGCGCCCCACAGGTCGGCTTCCCAACTCGCATCGACGTTCGCGCTATAGCGCTCGGCAAGGTCAAAATCCTCGAAGTCGGACGATCCGCTGGCGCCTGCGCCCGCACTGATGCTTGGCAACAGGCTTGATCGGGACTGGCGCAGGAAGGCTTCGGAGCGCCGCACGCTTTCCGCGCTGGCCCGCAGGCTTGGATTGGCGGCGAGCGCTTCACGCATCAGCGCGAGCAGGGTTTCATCATGAATGATTCCGGCCCAGGTCGCGGCGACTTCGCCATCCGTTTCAGGACCGAACGCCCACGCATCCGGTGCACTCAGTGCAGCCTGCTCCTGCGTGATCAACGCCTGTGGCGACTGCCTGGCAGGTGTCGATGCGCAGGCCGGTATGATCGTCGCCAACAGGACCAGTGCGAGGGCAGGGGTTGTCTTATTCATGTCTGAGAGCCTCGATGGGGTTGAGTCGCGCCGCTTGCCGGGCGGGAAAGAATCCGAAGAACAGGCCGATCAGTGCCGACGCGCCAATGGCTATGATTGCAATACGGGGGGAAATCTCAACAGGAAACTCCCCGAGTTTGGCCGCAAGGTTTGCCGCGCCGACGCCAAGCGCAGACCCGATTACGCCGCCAAGCAGGCAGAGCGCCAGCGCTTCGGCAAGGAACTGGCCGAGAATATCGATCCCGCGTGCACCGACAGCCATCCGCAATCCGATCTCCCGTGTGCGCTCTGTCACCGATACGAGCATGATATTCATCACGCCTACGCCTCCCACGATGAGGGACACGGCCGCAGTGAAAGCGAGCAGCACGCCGAACGTGGCCTGCGTGCTCGAGCGGGCGCGAATGAAGTCGGCAATGTTGAACACGCGGAAATCGTCTGCGCCGCCGGGCGCGATCCGCCGGATTTCGCGCAGCCGTGCTTCCAGCTGCTCCTGCGCGTCGGTCATGTCGTAGCCATCAGCGATGCCGACCTCCATATCGTTCACATATTTGGCCACGGTCGGGTTGCCGCCAGTGATCCGGTTGCGGGCGGTGTTGATGGGAACGATGATCACGTCGTCCCGGTCGCCGCCGGGGCCGGCGGACGCGCCGCGCGATTCCAGTACGCCGATGATTTCCAGCGGCACATTGTTCGCCCGTATGGTCTGGCCGACGGGATTGGTGCCTTCAAACAGGCTGTCGGCCACCGTCTTTCCGATAATCGCGACCGCTGCGCCGGAGCTCACTTCGCGGTCGTCGAAAAACCGCCCTTCAGCGACGCTCAGCGACTGGGTGATGAAATAGTCTGTATTGGTCCCGTACAGACTGGTCGACCAATTGTCCTGGCCGGAGATGACGGTGACCGAGCCTGAATTGCGGGCCGCGACGGCTGTGACAAACGGTTCCTGCCGGATCAGTTCGACGTCGGCATCCGTGAAGGGCTGGTCCGACGATGCGCCGCCCGAGCGCGGGCCACGGCGTGAAGCGCCGGGCGCAATCGTCAGGTTGCTCGCACCAAGACTTGCGATCTGGTCGTCCACCTGTTTGGCGGCGCCTTCGCTGATAGCCATCATCGCCATCACCGAGGCGACACCAATCATGATGCCCAGCATGGTGAGAAAGCTGCGCAGCGGATTGGCGATCAATGCTTCAAGGGCAGAGCGGAATGCGACACCTAATTTCATGCGCTTTTCCTTTCATCGCGTTCGACCTTGCCATCGCGGAAATGGATCTGGCGCGACGCATAGGCGGCGACTTCGTCTTCGTGGGTCACCAGGATGACCGTGATGCCATCTGTCGACAGGCCGGTCAGCAGGTCCATGATTCCTTCGGATGTCTTCGTATCCAGCGCACCGGTGGGCTCGTCCGCCAGCAGGATTGACGGCTGGCATGCCAAGGCCCGGGCAATCGCCACGCGCTGTTGCTGGCCGCCGGACAATTGCATTGGCCGGTGGTCCATCCGGTCGCCGAGACCGACCATTTCGAGACATTCGCGGGCACGCGCGTTGGCATCTTCAACCGGTTTTCGGGAGTAGAGCAGCGGCAGTTTCACATTCGCCAGTGCACTCGCGCGGTGCAGCAGGTTGAATTGCTGGAAGACGAAGCCGATGGTCTCGTTCCTCAGGTCAGCCAGCTCATCCCGGCTCAGCTTCGACAGCGGCCGTCCCTTGATGGTCAGTTCGCCGCTGGTCGGCACATCCAGTGCGCCAATCATGTTCATCAGGGTCGACTTGCCTGATCCCGACGGCCCCATGATGGCGGTCATTTCGCCTTCGGTGAAGTCGAGATTGACCCCGCGCAGCGCGAACACTTCCTGTGTTCCCATGCGGTAGACCTTGGTCAGGTCGCGGCAGGTGATGATGGGGGGCGTCCCGGCGGGCATGCTCAGTTGCCCGCCGCCGCGACCGTCAGGCGGGTCACGAAGACGTCGCCTTCATCGGCCCCGCGAAGGATCTCGACATTCTGCCCATCTGACAGCCCGACCGATACCGACACCGTCTTCAGCGTGCCGTCGCCAACGGGCTGGTAGAGTTCGACGCGTCGCTGCGACGCGCGTTCATTTATCGTCTTCTGGACAATCGCCAGTTCGTCCCGGCTGAGATTGTCGCGCAAGACCTTGTCGATGCGCGACTGGATTTTTTCGCGCATGCCGGAGCGATCGAACGTGGCGCCCGCCTCGCCCATGCTGGCACGGACCTTTTCCATCTCGGCTGTCATTTCAGCCTCGATCTTCGCCTTGCGGTCCGCGTCGATGTCGAGCCCGGCGAGCATGGCTTGACCCGGATTGCTCCCCGCGCCAGCGGGACGACCGCTGCGCCGTTCCTGCGCGTTCTCGCCGGTTTCGTCCGTCACCACGGTCACGCCTTCGCTCGGCGGGCGGAACCGCACGGCCGATTCGGAAAGGCGCAGCACGCCCTCGCGCTCCTCGGCAGTGATCTCGACGTTCGCGGTCATGCCCGGCAAGAGGCGGCCTGACCGGTTCTCTGCTGCGATCACGACCGTATAGGTCACGACGTTCGACAGGGTCTCAGACGCGAGCCGCACCTGCTCCACCGTGCCCTTGAATGTTTCATTCGGATACGCGTCGACCTTGAAGGTCGCCGGGTCGCCGGCATCAATCCCGCCAATATCGGATTCCACCACAGCCGCATCAATACGGATGTCTCCAAGGTCCTGCGCAATCTGGAACAGGATGGGCGCCGAGAACGAGGCCGCAACTGTCTGTCCGACATCGACCGATCGCTCGATGACGACGCCGTCAATGGGCGAGCGGATGATCGTGCGGTCCAGGTCGAGCTGGGCCGACTGGAGCGAGGCCTGACGCTGGCTCAGTGTCGCCTGCGACGAGCGCAGCTGTGCGCGCGATACGTCAAGCGCGGCCTTGGCGACGGCGAGGGCTCGTTCGGCATCTTCCAGTGATGATTGCGCAATGGCGTCCTGTTCATATAGCGCCTTGACACGATTGTAGTCCCTTTCGGACTGGGCGAAGCTGGCCTCGGCCGATGCAATATTGGCGCTCTGTACGTCAAGGCTCGCCCGGGCGCTGGCAATATCCGCTTGCGCCGAAGCCACCCGGCTCTCGAATGTCTGCGGGTCGATCCGCGCGATGATGTCGCCTTCCTTCACTTCGGAATTGAAGTCGGCATTCAGTTCGATGATCTGGCCGGAAACCTGCGAGCCGACCTCGACCGTCGTCAGCGCCCGGACGGCGCCTGAGGCCGTGACCAGCCGGGCCACATCGCCGCGTTCCACTGTCGCTGTCTCCAGCGTGAAATCCCCCGGCCTCGCATCGTCGGAACCGCGCAGGAACAGGGCCCAGAGGACAATGAGCGCCACCAGGCCACCGAGGCCATAGACAAGTCGTCGGTCAATTTTGCGGATCAAGGTACACTACTCGCTCTTGCGTTTGGGTCGAAGCCTCACCCGACCGGCGCGCATCTGCGGCAGGACGAATACGAAATCCATATGGAGCGTTGCAGCGCACCTGCCAGATCAAACGTCCGGGACAGGAAATTCCGTCGTCTCCAGCTGCAAATACAGGCACGGGACGCGGGAAAATGGCTTGAAAAGGCCTGTGGGCCTATTTTTTGGGATCGAGGCGGATGATATCGTCATCCGCTGCGCCAGCCTCGGCGGCGGGCAGTCCATCGAGGGCTGCAGCTTCTTCAGCAAGATCGAGATCGAGATTGAACGCCGGTTCTCCACCGAAATCGGCTCCGCCAAGCGCACCTGAGCCGATCAGCCGCGACTCGCCCGTATCGCCGCCCAGGTTCAGGTTGAAGCTGCCGGTCGACGCGCCCGTGTCAGCCGTCGGGCTCGGTAGCGAGAGGTTGAGCGTGCCCGCTGCCGTGTTGTCGGCTGAAACCGTCTGCACATCCGCCACGTTTGAGTCCGCTGCCTGTGAACAGGCGACGCCGGCAAAAGCGAGGGAGGCGAGGGCGAAAGCAGTGATCGATTTCATGTTCATGCACCTGATCTTGCAGCGGCCATCAGCGGTCCGCAAGCTTCTGTTGCACAACGTCCCAGAAAATGGCGGCACTATCAA
>NZ_JBBKXE010000140.1:0-29321 GCF_037969335.1 Hyphomonas sp.
GTCAAAAGCCTGGTCAGAAAATACCGTCGAGATTGTCGTCGGCAGACTTTTCAGGTGCCTTGCGCGGCTGGCCGTCTTCGGGGACCGGCTGCTCACCCGTGCGCGGATCGAAGGTTCCGAACGTGCCCGAACCTGAGCCGGAATTTCCACACGCACCCGAAATCGACAGGCAGTCATCGGTGCCGTTGAAGGCCGCCATGCCGGGCTCGGTGCCCGGGCGGAATGCCTCGTCGATGATGACCGATGTACCGGGGCCCGGCAGCTCTCCGGTGCGGGCATCGATCTTCACCAGCCGCACGCCGGGAGGGATCCGGAACGGGATGGCGGGCGTGAATTCCAGCGCCTTTTCCATGAAATCGGTGAAGATCGGCGCAGCGACGGAGCCGCCGGCCTCGCCTTCACCCAAGGAACGATTGTCGTCGAACCCGACGCGCACGCCAACCACGATGTCAGGCGAGAAGCCCATGAACACCGCGTCGCGATAATCATCGGTCGTACCGGTCTTGCCGGCCAGCGGCTTGCCGACCCGCAGGGCCCGGCGGCCGGTCCCGCGCTCGACCACGCCCTCCAGCATGTGGGTAATCTGGTAGGCGATGATCGGATCGAGCACTTGATCGCGATTGTCGGGCAATTCCGGCGGCGCCTGCCCGTTCCATTCTTCCGCCTCGCACCCGTCACAGGCGCGTTCATCGTGGCGGAACAGGGTGCGTCCATGACGATCCTGCACGCGGTCGAGCAGCGTCGGGGTGACCATCTTGCCGCCATTGACGAAAGCGGCGTAACCGCGCGCCAGATTGATCAGGTAGACATCGCCTGCACCAAGGGACATGGCCGAGTAGGGCGGCAGCTTGTCATAGACACCGAGACGCTCGGACAGTTCGGAGACGGCTTCCATGCCGATATCCTGGGCGACACGCGCGGTGACCTGGTTGAGCGATTTCTCGAGCGCGATGCGCAGGGTGACCATGCCGTAGGAGCGCCCTTCGGTATAGTTGGCCGGACGCCAATAGTCGCCGGTCGAAACATCGAACGACACGAACGGCGCGTCCAGCATGCGGGTCGCCGGTGTGTAGCCTTTTTCCAGCGCCGCCGCGTAGACGAAGGGCTTGAAGCTTGAGCCGGGCTGGCGCCTCGATTGCGTGACGCGGTTATAATTGCTCTTGAAGAAGGAATAGCCGCCTTGCATCGCCAGGATCCGGCCCGTGTGCGGGTCGATTGCGATAAGCGATCCATCGACTTCCGGCACCTGGCGCAGCGTGGCGTTGCCGACAGGCAGGAACATGGATTGCGCAACAGGCCGGGCAATCGGGTTGCCCTCCTCGTCGAGCTCGGGTGTTTCAGGGTCGGGCGCGCCGGTCTCCCTCGCGTTCAGGACCTGGCGCTTCAATTCGGCCAGAACGACATAGCCGACTTGCAGGCCGGGCTTGCCGACCTCCGGGTCGAACGTCTTGGCCCATTCGAGCTCTTCGGCAGGCAGCTTGATCTTGGCGCCGTCGGTCAACAGGAGCTCTGCGCCCTTGGAATTGATCGATGTAATGAGGCCGGCTTCCCATGTGCCATAGCCGCCGGGCAGGTCGACGGCGTTCAGCGCTTCGAGCATGCCATCGCCAATCGGTAGCGTTGCCACGGGTCCGCGATAGCCGTGGCGCCGGTCATACGCGACAAGGCCATCCTGCAGGGCCTGCTGGGCGGCCAGCTGCATGCGCGTGTCAATCGTCGAACGGATCGACAGTCCGCCCTGCTCCAGCGTTTCCTCACCATAGGTCTTGATCAGGTCCCGGCGCAGTTCCTGAACGAAATAGGTTGCGGCCGCATATTCCGGTCCGCGCAGGCGCTTCGTCGTGGTCAGCGGCATGGCGATCGCCTCATCGGCCTGTTCACGCGTGATATACCCGTCCTCGACCATGCGGTTGAGGACGTAGTTGCGACGGAAAAGGAGTTTTTCCGGATTAGTGTACGGGTTCACTGCCGAGGGCGCCTTGGCCAGTGAGGCCAGCACAGCGGCTTCTGAGATATTCAGCTCGGGCAGCGACTTGTTGAAATAGTTGAGTGCCGCCGAGCCGACGCCATAGGAGCGTCCGCCGAGATAGATTTCATTGAGATAGAGTTCCAGGATCTCGCCCTTAGTAAACTCTTTCTCCATGCGCTGGGCGACGATCGCTTCCTTGGCCTTGCGCTTGAGGTTTTGGTCACGGGTCAGCAGCATGTTCTTGGCAACCTGCTGCGTGATCGTCGACCCGCCCTGCAGACCACCCGATCCTGTCACCTTGTTCTTGGCCGAATTCACGGCGCCACGCGTGATTCCGACATAGTCGAGTCCGTCATGCGTGAAGAAGTTCTTGTCTTCCGCCGCCACGAAAGCGTCGATGACGTGTTTGGGGATCGATTCGTAGGGCACGAACACGCGGTGCTCGTCAGCAAATTCGGCAATCAGCGTCCCGTCGCCAGCATGAACCCGCGACGTGATCGGAGGTTCGTACTGTTTCAGCTTGGAAATACTCGGCACATCCCGGCCCAGCGCGGCAAAATAAAGCCAGAGCGCTATGAAGCCGATAACCGCCAGAATAAAACCGGCAATGACAGACCATTTTGCCACCGGCCAAACCCAGGTCGGAATGCGGGGTTTCTCATAGGCGTCAGCCATGTGCTCGTCCTGTTACAAGGGCCAGCGAGTTCTGGCATCAAGCGCCGGAATCGCATTCGTTTCCGGCGATACTAAGGCGCGTTGGCGGCGCATTAAAGAGCCCAGTGTCAGATGTCCTGCCGATCGACTTCGCCGTCGGTCAGCGAAACATCGGGCAACGGACGCTTCTCCGGCGCCGGTGCGGACAGGCCTGAGGCCAGCTTCTCTTCCAGCTTGCGACGCTCGACAGCCGGCGGGCGATTGTCGAGGGCATATTGCCAAGCTTCGCGCGCGTCATCCTTCATGTCGAGATACCAATAGATATCGCCGAGATGGTTTTCGATCTCCCAGTGCCGGTGCGGCTGCAATTCCTTGCGCGAGGATTCCACCAGGCGGCGCGCCGCCTTCAGGTCGCCCATCTTGAACAAGGCCCAGCCGAACGAGTCGGAAATATACGGATCATGCTGCGCCAGTGCCTTGGCGCGGGCGAGGATACGGTAGCCTTCTTCATACTTGTCCGTATGGATGATGAGGAAATAGCCCAGAGAATTCAGCGTATAGGGGTCATTCGGACGCGCCAGCCGCTCGGTGCGCAGCAAGATGATCGCGTCATTGACCTTGCCTGCCTTGCCCCATGCGTCTGCCAGCGCAAGGCGCCGATCATGCGTGTCGTCGAGTTCGCGGGCCTGTTCAGCGTTCACGGCCGCTTTCGCATAATTGCCGAACTGGCCATAAATTTCGGCCGCGAGCCCGTGCGCAGCGGCCCTTTCTGCAGGCCCTTCGGCCGACGCAAGCAGGTCGTCGAGCAAGTCTCCCGCGGCAGATTCATCATCAAGCAAGGTGCGCAACTGGAGGGCGCCGTAAAGCGTTTGCAGGCGGTTTTCATCGTCTGACAGAGCAATCGCCCGGTCGATTGCGGCCCGGGCCGCATCCTCCTGTCCTGCCATGAGCAGGGCCTGGCCAGCTGCGATTTCCAGCGGCGCCGTCGACTTCGGTCCCACAAGGGCGACATGCGCGGCGGATTCGTAAAGTGCGTTCTCGTAGAAATCATCCACAATGGATGTGCGCAGGCCCTCATCTTCGGGATAGACAAGCAGGGCGACCTGATCGAGCGCCGAGCGCTGGTCGTCAAACCCGTCCGGGCGCCCGCCCATCATGATCTTGCGGATAATGCGCTGCTCCTGCATCGCCCGCGACACATCGGCCAGAGACTGCGCAAAAGCGGCCCGCACGGTCAGCGGCTCATTCCTGAGGTTCTTGCCCGTCTCTAGACTGTCGAGCGCCGCGGCATAGCTGATCGCCTCTTCGGGTTCGGCATCGGCGAGGCGTTGGTACACGGCCTTCGCTTCATCAATGCGTCCGAGCCTCTGCAGCAAAAGGGCATGGCGCGAGATCACGGTTTTCACGTGCGAGTAAAGCAGACCCTTGGGATCGAACTGGTGCTCGGGCGCCTCGATTTTCGACGGCGTCAGGGATTCGTAAACCGCCAGTGCCTGATCGGGACGGCCAACCGCTTCCAGCATGGCAGCCAGCGACAGGTCGCCCGTCAGTCCGGGCATGCCGGAAGACGTGCCCCGATGCCGCTCGATGGCTGCATCAGTCTGGCCGTCCATCGCGAGAAACCAGGCATCAAGATAGCCATACAGTCGCGACCGGCTGGTGGTCTCATCAGCGTCATCATGGATGTCCAGAATGACACGCGCACCCGCCGTGTCGCCGGCTGCTGCGCGGTCAATGGCAAGGAAGGCATTGAATAGCGGATTGGACTCCTTGTCTTCCGGGGCCAGACCCTGCGTCATCAGCAGGAACGCCGCCATGTCGCCCGCCTTGACCGCGTCGATCGGCGCCGGATAGGCCGAAATGCCCACGGGCTTACCATTCGCGCCGATCACGGCCGTTGACCGGGCTGCCGCCGACAGACCGGCGTCATCGTATGCCGAAGCAGACGCATCAATGATCTGGGCAGGTTCGGTTGAGGCGCAGCCTGCAAGCGAAATGGCGATTGAAAGGGCAGAGGCGGCTAAGACTGGCTTGAAGCGCATGGGCGTCAGGTTTCTCCGTTTCGCAGGTGCGAAGAATGAAGCAGTCCCGTGAGGCGAGAACAAGGCCCCAAATGGTAAAAGCGCGGACAGGTTGCCCTGCCCGCGCTCTTGTCACGCTTTTGTGTTGGCGAACCTACATGTTCGGATAGGCCGGGCCGCCGCCGCCTTCGGGCACGGTCCAGTTGATGTTCTGGTTCGGATCCTTGATGTCGCACGTCTTGCAGTGGATGCAGTTCTGCGCGTTGATCTGGAACTTCAGCTCACCGCCTTCTTCGATCCATTCATAGACACCCGCCGGGCAGTAGCGCGCCGAAGGTCCGGCATAGACATCATGCTCGGACGATTTCTGCAGGGCCATATCCAGCACTTTCAGGTGAACCGGCTGGTCCTCACCATGGAACGTGTTGGTGAAGGACACATTGGTCAGCTTGTCGAAGCTGAGCACGCCATCCGGCTTCGGATAGGTGATCGGCGTGTAGTTCTTGGCCGGTTTCAGCGACGCAGCATCCGTCTTGCCGTGCTTCAGGGTTGGCAGGAAACCAAAGCCGAGCAGCGAACGCATCCACATGTCCGGCACACCGATCATGGCGCCGATCATCGTGCCGAAGCGCGACATTAGCGGCTTCATGTTGCGCACGGTCGACAGGTCTTTCTCGACCCAGCTGGCATGCATCGCATCGTCATACTCGGTCATCTCGTCACCGGACCGGCCCGCCTTGATCGCTTCGAACGCCGCTTCGGCGCCAAGCATGCCGGTCTTCATGGCATTATGCGTACCCTTGATGCGCGGCAGGTTCACGAACCCGGCACAGCAGCCGATCAGCGCGCCGCCCGGGAAGCTGAGCTTCGGAATGGACTGCAGGCCGCCCGACGTGATCGCCCGGGCGCCATAGGCCACGCGCTTGCCGCCTTCGAGATAGCGCTTGATGTCAGGGTGGTGCTTGTAGCGCTGGAATTCCTCGTACGGCGCGAGGTAGGGATTCTTGTAATTGAGGTGGACGACGTAGCCGACCGACACGAAGGGCTCGCCATTGTCGCGGAAGTGATACAGGAAGCCGCCGCCATTGCCGTCCTTGTCCTGCACCGGCCAGCCGAACGAGTGCTGCACCAGGCCATCGACAAAAATATCTTCCGGCACGGACCAGACTTCCTTCAAGCCGATGCCGAATTTCTGCGGGTCGCAATCGGCCTGCAGGTCGTACTTGTTCATGATCTGCTTGGTCAGCGAGCCGCGCGCGCCTTCCGCGAACAGGACATATTTGCCGAGCAGTTCCATGCCGGGCTCGTAGTCGGGTTTTTTCTTACCGTCCGCACCGATGCCCATGACGCCAGCAACCACGCCGCGCACTTCGCCGTTTTCGCCGTAGACCACGTCAGATGCGGCAAAGCCGGGATAGATTTCCACGCCCAGCGCTTCGGCCTCGCGGCCGAGCCAGCGGCAGACATTCGCCAGCGACCCGGCATAGCAGCCATGATTGCTCATCAGCGGCGGGAAAGGCAGCCAGCCGAGTTCAGCCGATCCGCTGGCACCGAGCAGCTTGTAGCGGTCGAACTTGACCTCGGTCTTCAGCGGGCAATCGCTATTGTTGCGCCAGTCGGGCAGCAGTTCGTCCAGCGCCTTCGGGTCGAGCACGATGCCCGACAGGATGTGCGCACCGATTTCGCCGCCCTTTTCGAGCACGACAACCGACAGGTCTTCGCCAGCTTCATTGGCAACCTGTTTGAACCGTATCGCCGCCGACAGGCCGGCCGGGCCACCGCCGACGATGACCACATCATATTCCATCGACTCGCGCTGCGGGGCGTCATCGGCCATTGGTAACTCCTCATTTTGGCGTGTAGGATAACGCCGTACATTTCAAACACTAAGCAATTACAGCCTGTTTCAGGAAGGTCCAGAGCGTCGCAATGCCAAACCCCGCGTCAAGTGAGGCCCTTCAGGCCCTGACCGACTGGTGGCAGGACATGGGCGTCGAAGTGGATTCCGCCCGGATCGACGCGCTGATGCGGGAAATGAAGGCCTCGGCGCCCGTCCTGAAAGCGATTGACCCAGCTGCAAAAACCGCACCCAAAACCACGTCGCGGCGTGGCCGTGGCCCCATCGACTGGGTCGCCGAAGCCACCAGGGCCGCAGCGGCCTGCGATTCGCTCGAAACGCTGAAAGCTGCCATCGAGGCGTTCGACGGCTGCCCGCTGAAAGCGGCTGGCGAACACACGGTTGTGTATGACGGCGTCCCCGGCGCCGACCTGATGGTCATCGGCGAGGGCCCAGGCGCCGAAGAGGACCGGCAAGGCCTGCCCTTTGTCGGCAAGGCGGGCCAATTGCTCGACCGGATGCTGGCAGCCATCGGTCGTTCGCGCACCGAGAACACCTTCATCACCAACGTGAATTACTGGCGCCCGCCCGGCAACCGGAGCCCGGACGCGGAAGAGCTGGACGTCTGCCGCCCCTTCGTCGACCGGATGGTGGAACTGGGGAAACCCAAACTGATCATCGCGGCTGGCGGCGTGCCAGCCAAGGCCCTGCTGGACGGGACCGACGGCATCATGAAGATTCGCGGGACAGAACACGTCTTCACCACGCCCGGCGGCGCTTCCGTGCCACTGATCCCGATCCTGCACCCAGCCTACCTGCTCCGCCGTCCCCAGGACAAGAGCCGCGCCTGGCGCGACTTGCTGCTGGTGGAGCAGCGACTCAGCGAACTCGCCTGACCTATTCCTCCAGTTCGGCTTCGGCCTTCTTGTCGACGAGGCTGCGTTCCTTCTTCTTGCGCGTGTCGAACGTGGCAGCGATCTCGCCCGACGAATCCGCGCCCAGAACCTTACGCGCCGTTTCGAAGATTTCGTTTTCTTCTTCGTCGATATGGTGCTCGTAGCGTTCGCGCATCGTCTTGAACCGCGCCAGCCAGCCCGGCGAACTGAAGTCCATGCCTTCGATGTCCTGGATCATCTCGTCGAGTTCGTGGTGCTCGGAGACCGAGTGCCGCGCCATGGGCTGGCCCTTCGATGCCTCCATGAGCGGCGCGTAGAACGCCTCTTCTTCCGCAGCCGCATGCGCGCCGACATCATAGTAGAACGTGCTCCACAGTTTGCGCCGGTCACTGCTGTCGCCAGACGTTTCAGCAAGATTGGCCAAAAGCTCGCGGTGGGTGTCGTGGTCTGACTTCAGGCGGTCATAGATGGTCGTCATGTGTCGGTTCCTTGTGCAAGTTGGCTTGCAGATGGAACGCGGCTGCCCGCAGAGAGTTCCTGAGATCACAAGCGCCTGCTAGGGAATTTCCATGCCCGCTCCTCTCTCGATCATTATTCCGACACTGAACGCGGCGGCCGACCTGCCGCTATGCCTCGAAAGCCTGATGCCGGGGCTCGAGTCCGGCCTTATCCGCGAGGTGATCGTGTCGGACGGCTTTTCCGAGGACGAGACCGCTGCCATCGCCGAAGCCTCGGGCGCAACCTTCCTTACATCCGCCAAGGGGCGCGGACGCCAGCTGGTCGCCGGCGCCGAAGCCGCCCGCGGGGACTGGTTCCTGTTCCTGCATGCCGACACGGCGCTCTCACGCGAATGGGCCGAACGCGTCGCAGACCATATCCGCGACCGGCCGGGCAAGGCGGGTGTCTTCCGTCTCAAATACCGCTCTGACGACCGGGGCGCGCGCTGGCTCGAAACCCGCGCCAATCGCCGGGCCCGCTGGCTCGGCCTGCCCTATGGCGACCAGGGCCTGCTGATATCCCGGAAACTCTATGACCAGGTTGGCGGATACCCGGACGTGCGCCTGATGGAAGACGTGATGATCGTGCGCGCTGTCGGCAAGGATAAGCTGACCTTCCTTGACGCCGATGCGCGAACCTCTGCCGTGAAATATGAACGCGACGGCTGGCGCAAGCGGGCGTGGAAGAATGCCTGGATGCTGGCGCGCTTTCTCCTCGGCACCAGCCCGGACAAGCTGGCCAAGGACTATACCTAGTCCTCTTTCCAGAATGCCTCAGACCCGAAATCCACGCTGTGAACCTCGATCAGGTATTGCTTGAACGCGTCCAGGTCGGTCACCCGGCACGCATAGCTGTCCGCCCGCTCGATACCGAACGCCTCCAGCATCCCGTCAGGCGCATCATTGCATGACGGCATGGCAAATTCGTAGGTCGGCACATGGGTTGCCGCGTTCACCCGTTGATGGGCGACAAGGTACTGGTAGCTCACCTTCGGATCACCATCATCGCGCATTTCGGCTTCGGCGAGATAGACCGGATTGCCTTCATTCGCGATCAGGACCTGAAAGCGGACGAAAAGCGGCGTGTCGTCTTCATCCTCTGGCGGCGTGATTTCATAGACCCCGTCCTTGTCCGCCATCACGATGCGGCAATCATCCGCGAGGCAGAGCACAACACCATTGTACGGTAATGTGACTTGCTCGCCAGACGGGATCAGCGGCACCTCGCTATAGAAACAGGCGGTCAGCGCTACAAGGCTGGCCAGGGCCGTCAGGATACGAAACGGTGCCATAGCATTTCTCCCTCCACTGAATTCCAGCTTTCCTCCGCTTGAGGTCGAAAGTAAGGCCAAGCCATGAAAAAAGCGACATTGCTCATCTATGCCAAGCCGCCGCGCATGGGCCTCGCCAAGACGCGGCTGGCGAAAGGCCTCGGACCAACCGAGGCGCGGCGGATCGCCCACTTCACGCTGTCTCGCACCATGCGGTCGGCTTTGGCCGGTCCTTGGAATCCCATCCTTTACACCGCGCCTGACCGCGCCCTGGGTGAAAGCCTCGGAGGCATCTGGCCTGCCCACCTTTCCCGGCGCAGTCAGGGCAAAGGTGGCCTGACTGAACGTCTGGAACGCGGCTTGGCCGAGGCACCGCCCGGACCGCTTCTTTTCATCGGTTCAGATGCGCCAGACATATCTCCGGCGCTCATTCGGGCCGCGATCCGGTCTTTGCAGCGCCATGATGCCGTCTTCGGCCCGGCCCGAGATGGCGGCTTCTGGCTGTTTGGCCTGAACAAGCGTTCGGGCACCAGATCGCCGTTCGGCCACGTCCGATGGTCGGGACCGCATGCCATGCTGGACGTACGGAACAACCTGCCCGCGAATGCATTGGTCGGAACACTGCCAATCCTGGCGGATATTGACGAAGCCAAAGACTGGCATGACTGGATCGCAAAACGCTAAACAACCCGCCCTGCCCGTGTTACCCGCCAAGTCAGCGGAATCGCAGGCATACGCGTTTTGGCGGCATTTTTTGCGGGGAAAACAATGTTCAGATTGATCTACATCAGCACGGCATCGGACGACATAACCAAGCAAGACCTTGAGGACATTGTCTCGGTCGCCATCGACCACAACGCCCAAAAGGCCATCACGGGCCTCCTCCTGCATAATGGTCTGAACTTCATGCAGGTCCTCGAAGGCGACAAGGCCGAGATTGAACCGCTATATGCCCGCATCGTTAAGGACGCGCGCCACGTTTCCGTTTCCACCGTCATGACGGAAACTGCAGACACGCGGATATTTGAACCCTGGGCCATGCTGTTCAAAACCCTGCCAGCCGATTCTCCTGCACAAGACGCGCGCATCGACATGGCCGACGTCTTGGCCCTCGAAATGCCGGCACACGTGCGCAAGATCATTACGAATTTTGATTCCCTGCAGGGCTGACGCTCCCGTCCATCCACAGATTCCCTCTGGCGCCCTAAAATACGTTCTTGTTTCGTTCTTTATCTTGTGGGCACATGAAACCCATGAGAACCGGACAGAAACTGAAGCCCACAGGGCGTGTCACACTGCTGGATACCCGGCAGGCTGCCGAGCGCGTTGAACAGCGCGGTCGCGGGGCCGTGTCCAACCAGACCGGACGCTACGAACCCGAGACACGGCACGCTTTCGATGATGGCTGGGACGGGCTGGAAGCGCCGCCGTCACGCCTCAAGACGGAACTGACGAAAGAGACTGCCCGGACGATCATCACTTTCAACAAGTCCCCCGACATCTCGTTTGACCGGTCGATCAATCCCTATCGCGGCTGTGAGCATGGCTGCATCTATTGTTTTGCCCGCCCCAGCCACGCCTATGGCGGGCTTTCGGCGGGACTCGATTTCGAGAGCAAGCTCTTCATCAAGTCCAATGCGGTTGAACTCCTGCAACGCGAACTGTCACGTCCCGGCTATATGGCCCGCCCCATCGCGCTGGGCGTGAACACGGATGTCTACCAACCGACTGATCGCGACACGGGCATCACGCGCGAATTGTTGAAAATCCTGGCTGCGCACAATCACCCGGTCAGCCTTTTGACCAAGTCCTCCCTGATTGAACGCGATATCGATATTATCGGCCCGATGGCCGAGATGGGCCTCGCCAAGGTCGGCGTGTCGATCACAACCCTCGACCGGACGCTTGCCCGCAAGATGGAGCCACGGGCGGCGACCCCGGCGCGGCGCCTGCAAACGATCCGCGCGCTGGCAGATGCCGGCGTGCCGGTCACTGTGATGGTGGCGCCGGTGATCCCCGGCCTCACCGATCACGAAATTGAATCCCTGCTCGAGGCGGCGGCGACGCATGGGGCGACCGGCGCGGGCTATGTGTTGTTGCGGCTGCCGCGTGAGATAAAGGACCTGTTCCACGAATGGCTGGTTGCGCATGTGCCCGACCGGGCCGCGAAAGTGATCAACACGATCCGCGAAATGCGCCGTGGCCAGGACTATGATGCGCGCTGGTTCGAACGCGGCACGGGGCGCGGCCCGATCGCACAGATGATTGCCCAGCGCTTTGCGCGCGAAACAAAACGACTTGGCCTCGATAATCCTCGCCCCGACTTGCGGACCGATCTTTTCCGGCCGCTCGAAACACCGGAAGGCCAGTTATTGCTGGGTTTCTAACAGTCTATCCCCAGGAACCTCAAAAAAGCATCCACAGGGTTATCCACAGGCTCCCGAATCGGTTAGTTTCGATTCCGAAACGAATTGGGGCGGCGAATGCGGGCGCGGGTAACCTTCTGGAAACCGGTGCCCCTCAGTGATTCGTTTTCACGAAACACGCGTTGCTTACACGGGGCTGGCAAAATGGAATTGAAAAGAAACACGATCATGCAGGGCGACTGCATCGATATCCTGCGGCGCCTGCCCGACCAGTCTGTCGATCTGGTTTTCGCCGACCCACCTTATAACCTCCAGCTTGGCGGCGGGCTGACACGCCCCGACCAATCCGTCGTCGACGGCTGCAATGATGATTGGGACAAGTTCGACAGCTTCGACGCCTATGACCTGTTCACGCATGAGTGGATGTCTGAATGCCGCCGCGTCCTGAAGGATGATGGCGCAATCTGGGTCATCGGCTCCTACCACAACATTTTCCGCGTCGGCACGGTGCTGCAGGACCAGGGCTTCTGGATCCAGAATGACGTGATCTGGCTGAAGTCGAACCCGATGCCGAACTTCAAGGGCACCCGCTTCCAGAACGCGCATGAAACGCTGATCTGGGCCGGCAAGTCCGAAGCCTCGCGGGTCACGTTCAATTATGACGCCCTGAAAGTCTTCAACGAAGACAAGCAGATGCGCTCCGACTGGATCATCCCGCTCTGCACCGGCGGTGAACGCCTGAAAGACGAAGCCGGCAAGAAGGCCCATCCGACACAGAAGCCGGAAAGCCTCCTTTCGCGCGTCCTGCTCGCCACGACCAATCCCGGCGATGTCGTCCTCGACCCGTTCTCCGGCACAGGCACAACCGCCGCCGCCGCCCGGCGTCTGGGCCGCGACTTTGTCGGCATCGAACGCGATCCTGAATATGTCCGCCTGTCCCGCGCCCGCATTGCCGCCATCACGCCGATTGAAGGCGAGATGCTGGAAACAGAGCGCAGCAAGAAATCCCTGCCCCGCGTTCCATTCGGCGCGCTCATCGACAATGGCTGGCTGAAGCCCGGCGACCGGCTGTTCTCGCCGCAGCGCCGTTTCCAGGCCCGCATCCGCGTTGACGGCTCATTGACCACAGGCGCAGTATCCGGCTCGATCCACCGCCTCGGCGCCCATGTCCAGCAGGCCCCGGCCTGCAATGGCTGGACCTATTGGCACTTCGAGACCGACAAGCGCGACCTAGCTCCGATCGACCTGCTGCGCCGCCGCTATCGCGACGAGATGGGCCTCAACTAGGCGTCCGTCGTCGCAAGGCGAAACGCCTTGGCAAAGACGGTCGGCAATCCCTCAACGTCCCGGATGGGTGTCCACACCCCGTCCGGGCGTTTTCCGTTTAGGGCCGCGCGCTTCACGCTCAGCGTCAGGGCAAAGTGCGTGAACACGTGACGGACGTCGCCGACCGCCTGCCAGTCAGCCTCGGCCGGAGGGGCCGCGTCCGGGATTCCTGTCTTGGGCCAATCGGTACTCGGCAGCGCCAGCATCCCCCCGAGCAAGCCCTTGTCAGGGCGTCGCACAAGCAGGACCTCGTCGCCGTCTACCAGGACATAGGCACACCCTTGCCGCCCCCTTACCACCCCCTTGGCAGGCTTCATCGGATACCGTTCCGGCACCCCTTCCGCATACGCCGCGCACAGGTCTGACAGGGGGCAAAGGAGACAATTAGGGCGGGTCGGCGTGCAGATCGTCGCGCCGAGGTCCATCAGGGCTTCGGCGAATTCCCCCGGCCTCTCCGCAGGCACAAGTGCACGAACAGCCTTGGCAATCACCTTCTTTTCCGCCGCCCAGTCGCCCTTCAGCGCCAGCAGGCGCGCAAACACGCGATCCACATTGCCATCTACAGCTGCGGCCTGCTGGTCGAAGGCGATCGCCGCGATGGCGCCTGCCGTATAGGGGCCAATCCCGGGCAGTTTCACGAGCCCCGCTTCGGTCTCCGGAAACCCGCCCAATGCCACCACTTCGCGCGCGCATTTCAACAGGTTGCGGGCCCGTGCATAGTAACCAAGCCCCGCCCAGGCCGCCATCACCTCCTCATCACGAGAATTTGCAAGCGCCCCCACATCCGGCCAACGCTGCGTAAATGTATGGAAATACGGCGTCCCATGCGGAATTGTCGTCTGCTGCAGCATGATCTCGGATAGCCATATCCTGTAGGGATCAGGGCGGATTCCAGCCGCGCGACCGGCTGGCGAAATGCGCCATGGCAAGTCGCGCGCATGCCGGTCATACCAGGCCAGCAGCCGGACCGGGAGACCGTTGAATTTCACCTTGCCGGGCACGCGTGTCTTTTCCTCGCCATCAAGCCGTGCTTGTCTTGGGGAATGGTCACAAGATCAACCCTCGACCCGATTGAAGAGGCACGCGCGCGCGTGCGACTGCGTTACCAGCGGGCGCGAAAGGTGCATCCGGGTATCCCCCAGATCGGCCTCGCCGCCGAACGGCTGGGACGAAAGGTTGGCGCCAAGAAACTGCCTGCCGTGCAGGTGTTGCAGCGGCGCTGGCGGGAAATCGTCGGCGAGAAACTTTATCCCTTCTGCCGACCTGAAAAGATCACTGGCGGCAAGGATGGCCGGGTCCTGACATTGCGGGTCATCCCGCAGGCCGCGCCTATCGTGCAGCACCAGGTCGAGACGATTCGCCAGCGCGTGTCCGTCTCGGCTGGCGGCGACATCATTGCCATCAAGATCGTCCAGGGCGCGCTCAATACCAGCGAACCGACCAAGCCGCGGCGCAAGGCGCCTCCCCTTACGGCGGCCCAGCGCCGGCAACTGGAAGACAGCGTTTCCCGTATCGAAAATTCGGCCCTGCGCGCAGCGATTGTTGCGCTCGGCGCAGCTGTGCTAACAGCAGACGACTCGCCTACTTCGCCCGTACTGGACGCTGGTCCGATCAAATAGTTCCTATCCTTGAAGGCTCTTCCTCATGGCACTCGTTTCCCGCCCCTCTGCTCTCGTTTCGGTCCTCGCGCTGGTGATCGCCGCCTGCGGCAATGCAACGGGCGATGATACCACGCCCATCCCGGCTGAAGTCACGGCACCTGCCGTCCTTGGCCATGCCAAAGGGGCCGAGGATGCGCCACTGACGGTTATTGAATATGCCTCACCGACCTGCTCGCATTGCAAGCATTTCCACGATGACATCATGCCGACCCTCGAAGAGAAATTCATCTCTACCGGCAAGGTGAAGTTCATTTTCCGCGAATACCCGCTGAATGATATCGATGTCGTGGCCTATGCCGTGGCCAATTGCGCTGGCGAGGACAAATTCTTCGACGTGCTGGACGACCTGTTCGCGCACCAGGATGATGTTTTCGAGGCCTCAAAGACCGGAACGATCAAGCAGGTTTTCATTGATATCGCTGCCCGGCACGGCATCGCCGACGAAGCCGCCTTTGATGCCTGCATCGCCAACCGACCGATCCGCCAGCGCATTGCAGACACGATCATGACGGGCGATGCATTGGGCGTGAAGGCCACGCCAACGTTTGTCGTCAATGGCACGGTCAAACCTGCCGATGGCGACGTGCGCAGCCCCGAAGCCTTTGAGGCTTATCTGAACGGAGAGCTGCAAAAGGTTGCGGAATAGACCGCCACTCACCGTATTAACGATTTGGCAACCAAGACGACTCAATTCTTAACGCGAAGGTTATGATGATGGAACGCATCTCCAGACGAACTGCTTTGGCCGCCGTTTCGGCGCTGGCGCTGGTTGCCTGTGGCAACAATGAAAATGGCGCGGCACAAAGTAAAAGCGGAAGCGACCCGGCGGCCTTCGGACATGTCATCGGGTCAGCAGACGCTCCGGTAACCGTCATCGAATATGCATCACCCACCTGCCCGGCCTGCAAATACTTCCACGATACGGTCCTGCCCGAGATCGAGGAAAAATACGTCTCGACAGGCAAAGTGCGCTTCATCTACCGCGAATACCCCGTCCACGAAATTGACGTTCCTGTCTATGCGATGGCGCTGTGCGCTGGCGACGACAACTTTTTCGATGTTATGGACGATTTGTTCGAGCATCAATCCGGCATCACGGATGCTGCGAGCAATGGTGTCCTGAGGGCTGCGCTCGTCGCCATCGGTCAACGTCACGGCATAGCCGACGAAGCGGCGTTTGATGCCTGCATGGCAGACGAGTCGATCCGAAAGCGTTTGAAAGCGACCTATGACGAAGCCCAGAAGGACGGTGTCGACAGTACGCCGACCTTCGTTTTTAACGGTGAAATGTCCCGATTCGAAGGCGATATCCGTAATGTCGAGGGCTTTTCAGCAAAGCTCGACACGCTTCTCGCCAACCCGGCAGGACAATAAGGATATGAGGCTGGCATGCAGATAACAGAACTCCGCATCGCTGGCTTCAAGTCGTTCGTCGACCCGCAAACCATTCCAGTGGAACCTGGCCTCACGGGCATCGTGGGTCCGAACGGCTGCGGCAAGTCAAACCTCCTCGAAGCGCTGCGCTGGGCCATGGGCGCAAGCTCGGCCAAGGCGATGCGTGGCGGCGAAATGGATGACCTGATCTTCTCGGGCGCTCAGGGCCGCCCCGCGCGCGAAACTGCCGAAGTGACGTTGGTACTGGACAATTCCCAACGCACGGCGCCGCCGGAATTCAACTCGTCCGACACGCTGGAAATTGTGCGCAAGCTGCGGCGCGGCGCGGGCACCTCGTACAAGCTGAACGGTCGGACCGTTCGCGGCAAGGACATCCAGCTCCTGTTCGCCGACGCATCGACGGGTGCCAATTCCCCTGCCCTCGTGCGCCAGGGCCAGATTTCGGAACTGATCGGCTCGAAGCCGCAGAACCGCCGCCGCATCCTTGAAGAAGCGGCCGGTATCGCCGGCCTGAACACGCGCCGCCATGAGGCGGAACTGAAACTGAATGGCGCCGAAACCAATCTTGAACGTCTCACGGAAGTCTCCGCCGAGGTCGAACGCCAACTCGCCAGCCTCAAGCGCCAAGCTGGCAAGGCCCGCAAGTACCGCCGCCTGTCTGACGAGATCCAGGCGCTCGACGCCCTCGTCGCGCACCTGCGCTGGAGCGAAGCCAAGCTGGCCTGCGATATCGCCCGCGAAAAACTGGAAGAGACGCGCCGCGCCGTTGAAGACCTGACACGTCAGGATGCGGTCTGCGAACGTCAGCGCATCGAAGCGGGCGAAGGCCTCGGGCCGCTTCGCGAAGCCGAAAGCGTTGCCTCCGCCAAGCTCGGCCAGGCCCGCATCGCGCTGGCCCGGCTTGAAACCGAGCGCAAGGTCGCCGCCGATGCGCATGCGAGACTCGAAGCGGAAGCGGCCCGGCTCATCGAAGACCTTGAGCGCGAGCAGGCTGCCAAGAGCGAAGCGGAAGCGGCGACTGAGAACGCACGTCACGAATTGACGGCCCTGCCGGTCATGGACGAAGCCCGCAACGACGAGATCGAAGCAGAAATCCGCGCCTCGCTGGAAGCCGCACGCAATCGCCTGTCTGCCGCTGAAGAAGCGGCCGATGCCGCGCAGGAACAGCTCTCGGAAGTGCGCGCCCGCCGCAAGGCATCCGAAGAGAATGTCGGCGCGCAGACCCGCCGCCGCGACCAGATCACCACTGAAATCAATCGCCTGACCAGTGACATGGCGGGCCTTGAAGATGCCGTCTCCCTCGTTCGCAAGCTGAAAGATGCCAAGGATGCCGAGGAACAGGCCGAAGCCGCGCTACACGAGGCTGAGCACGCCGTCGAAGCGGCCGAGGCAAAGCTGAACACAGCCCGCGAAGCTGAAACGCTGGCCCAGCCACCCCGCGACGCTGCCGACAAGGACGTGCGCGCGCTCGAAGGCGAAATTGCGGGCCTGCAAAAATTGCTCCGCAAGCCCGATGGACCAAGCGCTCCGCCTGTCGTCGACCGGATTCGCACGAGGGACGGCTTTGAGAAGGCCGTGGCCGCTGCTCTGGGTGACGATATCGAGGCCCCAACCGACCGGAATGCGGCGATGTTCTGGAGCGGCGCAGCCGCCGCAAGCCAGGCCTTGCCAAATGGCGCGACGGCCCTGAACACATACGTCGACGCACCCGACGAACTGGCCGCGCGTCTTTCCCAGTGCGGCGTCGTCGATCATGCCGAAGGTGCCCGCCTGATGGCTGAGCTGAAGCCGGGCCAGCGCCTTGTATCGCGCGAAGGCCATCTCTGGCGCTGGGACGGGTTCACCCGAACACCGGATGCGCCGGTAAGTGCTGCGGCCCGCCTCGAACAACAGGCCCGTCTGGAAGCCGCACTGAAAGAGATCGCACCGCTACAGTCGCAGCTTGAACGCTGCACGGCCGCACTGACAGAGGCCCGCGACGCCCGACTCGGTGCCGAAGAATCACTGCGAGGCCTTCGCCAGACCATCGCGCCGGCCCAACGCGCCTTGAGCGAGGCGCGTACGCGCGTGACAGAAGCGTCGCAAGCGTCCGAACGCGCTGCGATGAAACGCGACACGACGGGTGAAGCCCTCGCCCGCGCGAATGCAGATCTTGCCGTCGTGAAAGAAGCCCTATCGCTGATGTCACCGCAATCATCGGCAGATGAAGAAGCCGCGCTTGAGTCCGCCCTGACTCAAGCGCGTATCCGGGTCACGGAAGCGCGTGACGACGAAATCGAATCACGTGGCCGACTGACCGACATTACGCGGGGCCGCGAACAAGCTGCTGCGCGCCGTGCCGGTCTTGAGCGTGATGTCGAAACATGGTCCGCCCGCACGATATCTGCCGGCGAACGCGTCCAGCGCCTGCTTGAGCGCCGCGCGTCAGCCGCCGCAGAAGCGATCGCCGCAAAATCCCGTCCAGAGGAACTCGCGGCCGAAATCGAGACCATGTCCGCGGATGTCGAGCGTTTCGAAGACGAACGCAAGCGGATCGCGGACCAGCTGTCGGAGAAGGAAACCGCTGTTCGGGAGTCCGAAACGGCGGCACGTCAGGCCGCGATTGCCGCATCCGAAGCGCGCGAGAACTTTGCCGGATGGAGAGTGAAACTCGAGACTGCTGAAGGCAGGCTTGAGGAAAGCGTCGAGATCGCCCGCAACTCGTTCCAGCGCACGCCCGAGGGCCTGCTGGCGATCGCCGAAGCTGGTCTTGATGAGACCGAGATGGGCGAATTCACGCCGCGCGATGCTGAACGCAAAGTTGAGGACCTTCGCCGCGAACGCGATCAATTGGGCGGCGTCAACATGAACGCCGAGGAAGAAGCCGCAGAACTCGAAGAGCGTCTGGGCAGCCAGGTCAACGAGAAAGAGGACCTGACGGCGGCGATCGCCAAACTGCGCGAGGGCGTCGATGCACTCAACGCGGAAGGGCGCGAGCGGCTGCTGGCGGCGTTCGAGACCGTCAACGAGCACTTCAAGGCATTGTTCACCGCCCTGTTCCAGGGCGGTCAGGCCGAACTCCGCCTCGTCGATGCCGAAGACCCGCTAAATGCCGGGCTCGAAATCTATGCCCAGCCTCCGGGCAAGAAACTTGGCACGCTGAACCTGATGTCGGGTGGCGAACAGGCGCTGACAGCGGCGGCGCTCATCTTCGCGGTGTTCCTGTCACGTCCGGCACCGATCTGCGTGCTCGACGAGGTCGACGCTCCGCTCGACGATGCGAACGTCGACCGCTTTTGCAACATGCTGAACGAAATGCGCCAGCGCACGGACACGCGGTTTGTCGTCATCACGCACAACCCGGTGACGATGAGCCGTATGGACCGGCTTTTCGGCGTAACCATGCGCGAAAAAGGCGTTTCAAAACTGGTTTCAGTGGACCTCGAAGCCGCTGAACAGCTCGTTGCGGCGGAGTAGCGCAGACACACAGTCGGGAAATTCAATAAAAACAAGGGATTGAGTTTCTGCAATCGCGGTTGACTTGGGTCCCACCCCCTCATAGTTTGCGCCGAAATCCGGGGGTATCCTCGTCGGCAGGGAATCGCGGCTGCGGAGCGCTTTAAAATATGTCCAGTGAGGGTCCAGACGGCCTTGGTGACGAGATCGCCAAGGCAAGGGCGGCCCGGGCTGAACGTGAAGCGAAAAAGCAGAGCGCGACCAGGGCAGATGATGGAAGCATTTCGGCTGGGGCCTATGCCCTGCGATACGGTGCAGAATTCGGCACCAGCGTGTTTGTCGGTGGCTTTATAGGTTACTGGATCGACGTATTCGCAGGAACAAAGCCCTGGGGCCTGCTGATCATGGGAGCCTTTGGCTTCGCGGCGGGCACAAGGGCCATTATACGCGCCTATAAAGAGCTGAATGCTCAGGCGCTGAAACAGACACAGGAGCCACAGGCTCCGGAAGACGGGAATTAGGACGGATGAACCTGTTTATGCCGAGCGTTGCGCTGGATCCGATCCACCAGTTCAAGATCACCAAATGGCTCGACTTCAATGTCGGCGGCGTCGACCTGTCGTTCACGAACGCGTCCGGTTTCATGGCGTTCGGCGTCATCCTGACCATTGCATTCTTCGGCTTTGCTGCGTCGAAAGGCCAGCTCGTGCCATCGCGCCTGCAGTCACTGGCCGAGATCGGCTATGGTTTCGTGGCCGATATGGTCCGCGGCGCCGCTGGCGAGGAAGGCCTGAAATTCTTCCCCTTCGTGTTCACCCTCTTCTTCTTCATTTTCTTCGCCAACATGATCGGCATGGTGCCCTACGCGTTCACCACGACCAGCCACATCATCGTGACGGCGGCGCTGGCCCTGCTCGTGATCTCGATCGTGATTGGCTACGGTTTCTACAAGAACGGCTTCAAGTTCCTGAAACTTTTCGCCCCTTCCGGCGCGCCCTTCATCATCTACTTCCTGCTGGTGCCCATCGAGATCATCTCGTTTTTTGCCCGTCCGCTGACCCTGTCGCTGCGTTTGTTCGCCAACATGCTGGCGGGACACATCATGCTGAAGCTTTTCGCAGGGTTCACCGTGGCGCTGATTGCCGCTGGCGGCGCATATGTCGTGATCGCGCCCTTCGCGTTTGCCATGGGCGTTGCCCTGAATGCGCTGGAACTGCTCGTCGCTGGCCTGCAGGCCTACGTCTTCGCCATCCTGACATGCGTTTATCTTAACGACGCGCTTCACCCGGCGCACTAGAAACCACTTCGCCGGTGCGGCCTCGTGGCCACACCAAACCGCTTGACGCCGCAGACGGAACACGCTTCACGAGCGGCACTTTGTAGAACTACAGCATTCCCATAAGGAGATCCCCATGGAAGGCGATATCACCCTCGGTCTTAAATACGTCGGCGCAGGCCTCGCAACGCTCGGCATGATCGGTGCCGCTATCGGTGTGGGCAACATTTTCGGCTCGTTCCTCGACGCCGCGATGCGCAACCCATCGGCTGCTCCTCAGCAGACCGGCAACCTCTTCATCGGTATGGCCCTTTCCGAAGCACTCGGCATCCTGTCGTTCCTCGTCGCCATCCTGATCCTGTTCGTCGTCTAGGCATAATCTGCTCCGGGGCTGGCGGCGGCGCCGCCGGCTCTCACGACTGGACAAGAAACCGAGGATATTTCGATGCTGATCGCATTGCTTGCAGAAACTGCGGCCCATGGGGCAGAACACGGCGCGGCTGGCAAACCGCCATTCCCGCCGTTTGAAACCTGGCACATGCCATCGCAGCTGTTCTGGCTGGCGGTGCTGTTCAGCATTCTCTACCTCACCATGTCGCGGGTGATCCTTCCGAAACTGTCGGATACGCTGGAAAAGCGTTCCGACCGGATCGCGTCTGACCTCGACCAGGCCGCGCGCCTGAACGATCAGGCGACAGAAGCCCAGCAGGCCCTTGAACTACGCATTGCGCAGGCCAAGGCCAAGGCGCGCGAAACGTCCGACAAGGCCCGCGGCAAGATGGATGCAGAAATGGCGGCCGAAACGGCACGCGTGGATGCGGAACTCGAGAAGAAACTGGCGGCCGCTGACAAGCGTATCTCCAGCCTGCGTGCTGACGCGATGAAGAATGTCGAACAGATTGCCGTGGATACTGCCGATGCAATCGTCGGCCGGTTCGGCGTGTCTGTTTCCAAGGCCGAACTGAAAAAAGCCGTTACCACGGCGATGGAGTAGCCAGATGCGGACGATGAAACACTTCTTCCCGTTGGGGGCGCTGTCCGCCATGACCGCGCTGCCTGCCTTTGCCGAAGCTGAAGGCCATGGCGAAGGCTTCATGGGCGGCCTCGCCTATGCGGCAACCGATCCGGTCACCTTCACCGCTTTTTTGGCCCTCATTGTCTTCCTTTTGATTGCCGGCCGCATGGGCGCATTCAAGAAAGTCCTTGGCGGTCTCGACTCCCGGTCCAGCGCGATCGCGGCTGAACTGGAAGACGCCCGCAACCTGCGTGAACGCGCTGCCGAGGCGCTGGCCCATGCTGAACGCCGCCAGCAGGACGCCGACAAGGAAGCCGAGGCCATGATCGATCAGGCCAAGGCAGACGCCAAGCAGATCATGGCAGAAGCCCGCAAGGACATCGCCGACCGCCTCGTGCGCCGTGAAGCGCTGGCTGAAGCCCGTATCGCCCGTGCCGAAGCAGAAGCGACTGAACAGGTGCGTCGCGCCGCTGCCGATGCTGCCATCTCTGCCGCACGCCGTATCCTCAGTGACGATACCGGCGTCGACCAGTTCGAATCAGCCGCACGCGATATCGATCAAGCGCTGAGCTAGTCTTCGAAACTGCCGAACAAATGCAAAGCGCCGCCGGATACACTCCGGCGGCGCTTTGCATTTCGGGAACATCCCGGCAGCCTATTCGACCGTATCGTTGATGATCGGACCCGGTTGGAGCACTTCATTCATGAGCGACCGCGGGACCTGTCCAGACGGGCAGGTTGCGGCAACCGTCACGCCATTGCCGACAGCTGGCAGCGTCGCACGCATTCCGGGCGCGATCGGTTGCGAGCGGAAGAACCAGGCAAGGACCAGCATGGCAAGGATGGCGAGGCAGATTGCGCCCATCGTTCCCCACCCAATGCCGGTCTCGGCATCCGTTGCCGGTGCCGGCGCCACAGAGGGGCGCGAAGCAGCGGCAGCAATCGTCACGCCTGCAACCGAGCGATGCCCGTTTCCGTTCGAGGGCCCCTTCAGGGACGCCGCAGCGAGCGCAGCAGCGCTTTGTGCCGCCGGAGCAGGCGCAGGCTTCATGCCAAGGTCTTTTTCGCGCTGTGCCTTCGCATGGAGCGCCAGGGGGTCGCTGGGGTGCTCAGCCAGCCAGTCGGCCCGTTCGTCTTCGTCCTTCGATCCAAAGCCCATCCATTCGCGAAGGTCGGAACGTCCATCCCGGCTGCCGAGCTCTTCTATGGCCTGATAGAAACCCTCGGGCGTCTTGCGGGACGTCATGCCCGCGACGGAAAAGCGTTTGGCGGTCCGGAACGGCTCATAGGGAATGGTCTTGTCGAGCGCGATCTGCACCAGCGTGCCCGGGCGGGAGTGCCCGACAGACGCTGCGGCCCTCACCCAGTCGCTCTTCACCGCGTTCTCAGACCACAGCACGAGCATGGATGTGGAGTTCGTCGCGTTGCGTGCGTCCTTGGCGTCGAAGGTCTCATCGACCTGCTTCTGGTTGAACCAGACCTTGAACTTGAGCGCGCGAAGCCGCCGAGCGATCAGTTTCGCCGTGTCGCGATCTTCGTTCGCGGAAACCAGAAAGACGTCATATGCCATGGGGTCATTCCTGCAACTATTATGCCGAGAATAGCAATCCTCCCCTGCTTGACCACCCGATTCCGCTCTCAGGCGACAAAACGGCCTGTTTTTATCGGCGAAATAGCGCTAAGGCCCCGCACAGACAGACAAGAAGAGGAGGCCGAAATGGGCTTCAAATGCGGAATTGTGGGCCTTCCCAATGTAGGCAAATCCACGCTTTTCAATGCCCTGACGCAGACGGCTGCTGCACAAGCGGCCAATTACCCGTTCTGCACCATCGAGCCGAATGTCGGCGAAGTGGCCGTGCCTGAGCCCCGATTGAACGAACTGGCCCGGGTTGCCGGCTCGAAAGAGATCATTCCGGCCCGCATGAACTTCGTGGATATTGCCGGCCTCGTTGAAGGCGCCTCCAAGGGCGAAGGTCTCGGCAACCAGTTCCTCGCCAATATCCGCGAGACGGACGCCATTATTTATGTCCTGCGCTGCTTCGAGAACGATGACATCACGCACGTGCGCGGCACGGTGGACCCGATAGCTGATTTCGAAGTGGTCGAGACCGAACTGATGCTGGCCGACCTCGAAAGCCTTGAAAAGCGCAAGGCGGGCGTCGAGAAGAAAGCCAAGTCCGGCGACAAGGATGCCAAGGCCCAGGTCACCTTGATCGATTTGGCTCTCGAGGAACTCAACGCAGGCCGCCCTGCCCGCAAGGCCAAGGTGCCGAAGGATGACCAGCGTGCCTGGAACATGCTGCAGCTGCTGACGTCCAAGCCCGTTCTCTTCGTCGCAAATGTCGACGAAGAAAGCGCCGCTACCGGCAACGCCCACTCGGCCCGCGTCATCGAGCGCGCCAAGGAAGAAGGCGCTGGTTGCGTCGTTTTCTCGGCCCAGATCGAAAGCGAACTCGCCATGCTCGACGAAGCAGATCGCGCCGAATACCTTGAGACCCTTGGCCTCGAAGAACCCGGCCTGACCCGCCTCATCCATGCTGGATACGACCTTCTCGACCTGCAGACCTATTTCACGGTCGGCCCGAAAGAAGCCCGCGCCTGGACCATCCGGCGCGGCGCGACCGCGCCGAAGGCGGCCGGTGTCATCCATGGCGACTTCGAGAAGGGGTTCATTCGGGCGGAAACCATCGCATTCCCGGACTTCATCGCCCAGGGCGGCGAAGCGGGCGCCAAGGACGCCGGCAAGATGCGGTCGGAAGGCAAGGAATACGTGGTCCAGGACGGCGACGTCCTCCACTTCCGCTTCAACGTATAGGGGGCTTTTGCCCGGTGGGACGCTCCGGAGCGATGTGCCTTGGGTCCGGCCCCAGATCGGCCCCCATCTCAGGTATCCGGAGTTTCACAGCCACGAGGGCTTGCGGTTGGTCGCCGGTTTCACTAGACGACTAGCTTCGCGCGGAGAGGTGGCCGAGTGGCTGAAGGCGCGCCCCTGCTAAGGGTGTATACGTTAACGCGTATCGAGGGTTCGAATCCCTTCCTCTCCGCCACCACCTTGGAAATCCTTTACAATCCAATGTATTGGTCCAATTGGCATCGAGTCGGCTCCAATACTGTTCCAATACCATGTTCCAATCTCACGCTGACGAGGTGGGGAGATGAGCAGGCGAGGTCACAAATATCTCTGCCGCCGGGGCGATATCTTCCAGTTGCGATTGCCCGTCCCGAAAGAATTGCACCTGAAATTGCGGCGCAAGGAACTTCGGTGGACCCTCGGGACTGAGGATAAACGCAAAGCAATTAGAATGAGCTTACAGGCCGCGCTGGCATTTCATGACCTCTGCGATAATCTCAGGCGAATGAAGGATGTGTCCCAAGACTTAGCTGAGCAGATTGCACGCAAGTTCTACGAAGAGCTTTGCGCGGCTTGGTCTCCCTATCAAGATGTCCATCCGGCGGACTACAAGCGCCTCTTGAACAAAAATGGAGCGGCGCGAGCTGATCTGTTCGCCAGTCTTGAGGATCAAATCGTTCGACGCGACTTTCCTCCATCGGAATGGGAAAGTGCAAAGGTCCGAACAGAAGCGTTCGGCAAAAACTTCGACCACCTTTCGAAACTGGAACAACTACAAGTTCTCGAAGGGATGGCGAAGGCTCGGATCGAGTTTCTGAACTTTGATGAAGCTCGCGAAGTCTCTCTCCTCGATGCCTACCAGCCCAAGGACATCCTGTTTGCAAGTGCTTCACCGGTGCAATCAATTGCAATTGGCACTTCGGTACAGCCGAACCTTACGACCGATGATCCGTCGCGACACCTTTCGATGCTGGTGGCTGTATTTTTAGAGCGTGGGTCCGCCGACGGAATTAGTGGTTCTGGGCCATGGAAACAAAAGACGACCAACGAAATCGAGAGAACACTAAAGTGGTTTGTGGAACTCGTTGGTCCCACGACACCTGTAACAGCCATTTCTAATGATCATGTTCGTGAATTCAAAGATGGGATTCTTCGATTGCAGCGAGGGTCCTACAGCGAACAGAGCTTCATACACGCTCAGACAAGCGACAAGTCTCTACAAGTCAGCAAGACAACGGCGAAGAAGGCATTCGGTTGGGTAAAGACATTCCTCAATTGGCTCGCCAATGAATCGTATTTGACCGCCGCACCTGGCGCGAAACTGTCGATCTCGAAGCAGCAAAAGTCTTCCAGTGACGAACGTCGAAAATTCAGCCCGGTGGAGCTCAACAGGATAGTCTCGTCACCGATCTTCACTGGAAGCAAGTCCGAGAAACGGCGCTACGAGCCAGGCTCGTACCAATGCAAAGATGACTGGTACTGGTTGCTATTGATGCTCTTTTATACGGGGGTAAGACTCAATGAAGCCTTGCAAATTAAGGCACGCTTCGTCGACGCGGAGGGCAAATTTCCTCACTTTGAGTTTGATGGGAAACACCAAGACCTGAAGACCTTCAGCTCTGATCGCATCGTACCGATGCATCCGGACCTGATAGCGATGGGTTTCGCTACATTCGTCAACCGACGCAAAAAGGAAGACCCGGAGGCGAGGTTACTTAGAGGGATCACATCAAATAGCGAGCTTAGCAACTATGCCTCTCAGAGGCTTGGCCGTTACTTGGATCGCATTGGTGTAGACGATGAACTTGTCACAATTCACAGCTTTCGCCATGGCTTCAAGGATGCTTTGCGGGATGCAATGGTTCCCGATACCGCGATTGATAAAATGACCGGGCACAGCACCAAATCAGTTGCTGCGGAGTACGGATCAGGAGCAAGTTTGGCTACGATGTCCGAGTATCTCGGAAAAGCTAATTTCGGACTCTCCGACGCAGTCAAAAGCAAACTGATGAAATGATCTTACTTCTCCGGTGCAATTATCTGCAGTCAGAAGAGTTGCGGCAATTGGGTATCTCATTGAGCAGTTTTTGTATATTTTTGAAATTGGAGTGCGGGTCAAATTCCCATTGCTGATGTTCAGACCGAGCCAGAGTCCTCGAAATCGGCCGAATGTGTATTAAAGGACCAACTCCCCCTCCCATGACGCTCAAACTTTTCGGTATAATATCGTGGATCGCCAATGGGTTTTCTACAAAGCATGCCGAGGCAAGAGCTTTGGGAGCGAGCGGGGAAAGTGATCGACAATTGAGACGAATTACTTTAACTAGATAGAGATTCATTGCTGCGAACCTCCGCCGCATGAGTGCAATTAATTTCACAATTGAGGGACCGAAAAGTTCCGCTGGTAACACCCCGAAGGCGGATGTCCCCTTTGATGAAGTTAGCCATTGGATAGACGTTACTCCTAGTCAGAGAGTAGTCGTATTGAACCCTGTAATTGATACAATCGCTCTAACAGTTACTGCGCAATCTGCTCTCAAATATCTTACGCCTTCGGTGGCACTCGCAGATACCCAAGCAACTTCGGCTACGTATTGGAACGGCATATTCAATCGCGTTGCGGAGGAAGCCTCAGACCCCACGCAGGAGCTGATCCACTGGAGCAAAAGAAGAATCCCGAAATATAAAAAGACCGTCGATCTCCTTATTCCAGGCCAAGACGCCACTGCTCTACTGAGTGTGGACCCTACTCAAAAAAGTATGGCACCGCTCAGGCTTGAATTTTCGGTGAGCAAGCTCGGGAAGACCGGTATCAAGGAACTAGCCAACCGATGGTCTGAAATCGACATCGATAATGTGGCCTTCCAGGCACTTTGGCTGGATGCCAGAATTACGCGCGTGGACATAGCAGTAGACATTCTAAACTTGGATATTTCGGACCTCGTCGTCTTCAATCCCGCAGTTTGGAAAATTTGGTCTGCTGCGTCTGCATCGACGGGCATGCAAACCCACCAATTTTACCTGAAGAAGGCAAACAAGAAATCGCCGTTTCTTGATCCAAAGTCTCGGTCCGATCTCTTGGTCTACGACAAGCGAGAAGAGCAGCTCGCTCACGGCAATGAACCCAGGTTTGACCAAATCGCCCATGTTCGCGTGGAGGCTTCAAGGCAGTCAAAGAGCTTCCTTCGAAATTTACCGAAGCTGACATACCCATTTCAAGGTTGGGAGTTTCAGCGACCCGCCTCCCTTCCCCCGCCATACGAGGCCTGGATTTGGAAGCTCTTCTTTGATAGCGCGCGCGTCAGAGGTTACGAGGCCGCAAAAATGCTTGTCCCAGAACACATTTGGGAAAAGGGAGACCATTTACTCGATAAATTCTACGAAGGCGACCTGATCAATGAGCAGTCTATTTGGCCGGATTGGGATAAGACGCTTCAAAAGAGTTCGATCCGCCAAATACTGGATTGGTCGAAGAGTGATCTCCACGATTTGCTGCCAGGACAAAAAGGCACGCTCTACTTCACTTCGCCGTAGAATCTGAGCGTTGCAATCAATTGCAATTCGATGATGTTGGCGTCTTGCCCTGATGGCACTTTGCGATTTGACTGCTCACAAATTCCGTTCCGCTTCCGGCGTTTATTCGTGTACGGAACACGACAAAATTGATAAAGTTAGGGCTACTCAACAGCATAAGAAGCCAAACCTTGATCTATTCTATTGGAACGTCAAACCGTACACTCGAAGAGTTCATTCGCACTCTCCAGAAGCACGAGATCACTATCGCGATAGATGTGCGATCAAGACCGACCTCACGATTTCCACACTTTCGGCAAAAGGCACTTGCAGCTGAATTGGCTCTGAGAGACATCGATTACATCTGGCTGGGCGACGTTCTCGGAGGCGAGCCCTCGATGCACATCACCGCTGACCAACAGGATGACGCAATGGGAACGATTGTTCAATTGGCTTCCCATCAGCACGTTGTGGTCTTTTGTGCCGAAGGCGACCCCGCACAATGCCATCGATCTTGGAATATCGGTCAACAATTATTGCAGAAATGGGGTTTAGTGACAGTCAGCGTTCTTCGAAACGGTAGTCTTGAAGATGTGGATGAAACGCTCTCCAGGACTGTACGCTAGTCGACATGTATTCCAACGAATCTGTAGAGGACTCTTTGAGCTCAGCTGAATTAGCTTCGCTGGGCATAATGCTTTTTGTTGTGAAGTTCGGTGAGTTACGCTTTGACGCCGCACGAGCCCTTGGCGATGCTACCCTTTCAGACCGAATCGCAACATATTGTTCACCAAATGTTCCCTTCCTCTCGATAGATGGTATAAATGCTCATGACCAAAGCAAAGCGCAGTAAACATAGCATGTCATCTCTCGAAGTTTGCGCTGGCGCAGGCGGCCAGGCTTCAGGACTGGAACTGGCTGGATTTGAGCACGCAGGACTGGTGGAAGTAGACGCTCATTGCTGCGCTACTCTGCGCGCCAATCGCCCCGCGTGGACGGTCCACGAAGAGGACCTCAACAACTTCAATGCCAGCCGATACCTTGGTATTGATGTGTTTGCCGGAGGCTTGCCTTGCCCTCCGTTCTCGGTAGCCGGAAAACAGCTCGGTGATTTAGATGAACGCAACTTGTTTCCAGCGGCACTTCGCGTGATCGCAGAAACTAAACCAAAAGCAGTAATGATCGAGAATGTTAGGGGATTTTTGGGAGCTGTTTTTGAAGACTATAGAGGTCACCTGCGGAACCAGCTTAAGAAACTGGGGTACGAAACTCATTGGAGGCTATTCAATGCGGCAGACTTCGGGGTCCCGCAGCTTAGACCTCGTGTTGTAATTGTTG
>NZ_JBBKXE010000141.1:0-3696 GCF_037969335.1 Hyphomonas sp.
ATGGGTTCCTGTACGGCCGGTGGCGCCTATGTGCCAGCTATGGCCGATGAAGCCATCATGGTCCGCGAGCAGGCGACCATTTTTCTGGCTGGCCCGCCTTTGGTGAAGGCCGCAACCGGCGAGATCATCTCGGCGGAAGACCTTGGCGGCGCCGATGTCCATGCCCGCCAGTCCGGCGTCGCCGACCATTACGCCGCTCATGACGCCCACGCGCTCGCCATCGTGCGTTCGATCATCCGCACGCTCGCCACGCCCAAGCCCCAGCCCTTCGCGCTCACAGAGCCGGCTGAGCCGCTCTACGACCCCGCAGAGCTGCACGGCCTCGTCCCGCCGGACCTGAAAGAGACCTATGACGCCCGCGAAGTCATCGCCCGCCTCGTCGACGGCTCGGAATTCCACGAGTTCAAGAAGCTCTATGGCGAGACGCTCGTCTGCGGCTTTGCCCGGCTCTACGGCATGCCCGTCGCGATCCTCGCGAACAATGGCATCCTCTTCTCCGAAAGCGCCCAGAAGGCGGCCCATTTCATCGAACTGGCCGACCAGCGCCGCATCCCGCTCGTCTTCCTGCAGAACCTGACCGGCTTCATGGTCGGCTCGAAATACGAGGCCGGCGGAATCGCCAAGGACGGCGCCAAGATGGTCACCGCCGTCGCCACCGCCAGCGTGCCCAAGTTCACCGTGGTGACGGGCGGCAGCTTTGGCGCAGGCAATTACGGCATGTGCGGGCGCGCCTATTCGCCCCGCTTCCTCTTCATGTGGCCGAACGCGCGCATCTCGGTCATGGGCGGCGAACAGGCCGCCTCCGTGCTCGCCACGGTCAAGCGCGAAGGCATCGAGCGCAAGGGCGGCGAGTGGGCGGCGCAGGAAGAAGAAGCCTTCAAGCAGCCGATCCGCGATCTCTACGAGGAAGAGGGCAATCCCTACTTCTCCACCGCGCGCCTCTGGGATGATGGCATCATCGACCCCGCCGACACACGCCGCGTCCTCGGCCTCGCCCTCTCCGCCAGTCTCAACGCCCCGTTCCCGGAACGCGGGTTCGGCGTGTTCAGGATGTGATCATTACATCTGGTTCGTGAACGGCTTTTCACGCCCAATTAATGGCGCCTTGCCGTATGTTTGTGCCTGAGGCGGCACACATACGGCGAAGGAGATGCGATATGGCGCGACGGGCAGGTTTCCTCATGGCTGCAGCGATGATGACGGCGCTGGCGGGCCACGCCGACCAGTTGCCGGATTTCTCCCAGTTCGATCTCGATGATGACGGCCTGATCTCGGAAGACGAATATGTCTCCCACCAGACCGGCACGCGCCGCGCCAATGAATCCGAGGCCCTCGCCAAGTTCACCCGGTTCGATCTCGACCAGAACCATACGGTCAGCGAAGACGAGTTGCGCCGTGCGGTCGACGCCTGGCGAGGCACCGATGATGACACGTCCGTGTCCGCGACTGATCCGGCTGATAGCCAGTAACCGCATAAGACATGGACCCGGGGGAGGGCCTGCCTGTGGCGGGCCCTCTTTTTGTGTCGCCGCGTCGCACGTCTAGGGGGAGTTGCGTATTGGGCCGCGGCGCCCGGTCTGGCAGGAACAGCCTCAGGGGCAGGTCTCGACCAGGAGTGCGACATGACCAGAATCTGTATCATTGACGGCCACCCGGACCCGGCGCCGCGCCATCTCATCCACGCATTGTGCGACGCCTATGCCGAAGGCGCAGCGGAAGAGGAGCATGAGGTTTCGCGGATCGACGTCGCAAAGCTGTCCTTTCCACTTATGCAGACAGCGGAGGAGTTTTCCACCCCGCCGCCTGAGCCGATCCTGACCGAGCGCGAGAAGATCGACGCCGCCGATCATCTGCTGATTGCCTTCCCGCTCTGGCTGGGCGGCATGCCGGCCAAGCTGCGCGCCTTCTTCGAACAGGCGGCGCGGGCAGAATTCTTCCTGGCCACCGGGGACAGCGAGCGTCAGTGGCCGATGCAGATGATGAAGGGCAAGTCCGCCCGCACCGTCATCACCATGGGCATGCCGGGCCTTGTCTACCGGTTTGGCATGGATTCCGGCGCCCTGCGCGCACTGGAGCGGGGTGTCCTCGGCATTTCCGGTTTCGGCCCGTTGCATCATACGATCCTCGGCGGGGCCGGCGAGGTCGATGAGGCCAAGTTCAAGCGCTGGTGCACTGACATGCGCATCTTCGGCCGCGAAGCCGTCTGACGCGTCACGGCGGCGGCCTCGCTCATGCCCCCGCCTGCGGCCTTTACGGGCTTTATCGTATTCGCTACCAGCCTGCATCTCTGGCATAGTGACCGGGAACCGGCTTCATGCCGCCCCCGTCACGACCGGCAGGCCGCCGGAACCGAACCCGCTCTCACACGTCAGGACTCCGCATGACAAACACCGTTTACGAAACCATCCGCCTTGAAGCCACGCAGGAAGGCCTCGCGGTCGTCACGCTGAACCGGCCCGACGTGCACAATGCCTTCAACGCGCTGGTCATCGAGGAACTGACCGACGCGTTCGACACGATCGCCGATCAGGAAACCATCCGGATGATGATCCTGCGCGGCAATGGCAAGTCCTTCTCCGCCGGGGCAGACCTCAACTGGATGAAGCAGGCCGCCGAGCTGCACACGAAAGAGGACAATGAGCACGACGCGCAGAAACTCGCCGCCATGCTCCTGTCCCTCTATGAAATGCCGCAGATGACGCTGGCCCTCGTGCAGGGTGCGGCCATGGGCGGCGGTGCCGGCCTGGTGGCGGCCTGCGATGTTGCCGTGGCCATGAAGGATACGAAGTTCCGCTTTTCGGAAGTCCGCCTCGGCCTCAGCCCGGCCACGATCAGCCCCTATGTCATCGATGCCATCGGCCCGCGCCGGGCCCGCGCCCTGTTCGTGACGGCGACGGTTTTTGATGCCGAATATGCCGAGCGCATGGGCCTCATCCACTATGTCGTCGACGACCAGGCCGCCATGACGGCGATGGAAGAACACCTGGCCAACCTGGTCTTTGCCGCTGCGCCCGGTGCGATTGCCGATTCCAAGCGCCTCGTGCGCGATATCACGGGCGAAATCATCGACAAGGATCTCGGCCATGAAACCGCGCGCCGCATTGCGGCCCGCCGGGCATCGGATGAAGGCAAGGAAGGCATCGCTGCCTTCCTCGAAAAACGCCCGCCTAACTGGGGTCGGTAACCAGCGTCTTGGTGGCCGATTTGACCGGTAGTCCGAGATCGCCAAGGAAGTTCAGGGTCGCGGCCACCGGATTTATCCCGGTCAGCGACTCGATCTGGTGCTGGAACACATAGGCGAGGACCGCGACCAGCACGATATAGATCGCGAACTGCATCAGCGACTTGAGCAGGAAGGCTCCGGCGCTGCCCGCCACAAGGCCGACCCCGCCCAGGATCAGCGCGCCGCTGATCGGTGTCAGGTTGCTGACATCGGCTGCCTGCGTGAAGCCGATATAGCCCCCCACGGCGGCGCCGACGATGCCGGCAAGGCCGCTCAACTGAACTCCGGATGCATAGGCCATATTTAGTCCCCTCATTTGACTAGGGTTAATGCATACGCCAAGCCGTGGGCCTGACAAAGCCGGAATTTCACCCCGGGACGGGCCCGTTCCGGTCTCAAACCCGCCTCGATATCGGACCAGTGATGCGCCATGACCACTGGACCGACCCCACCCCCTGCCACCCCCTTGCAAC
>NZ_JBBKXE010000142.1:0-27689 GCF_037969335.1 Hyphomonas sp.
CTGAAGGTCAACTGCTCGCAGCGTAGCTGTACGTAGTTAACCGAATTAACTCCTAAGGATTCAGCTCCTTAGGCGGGGCCCGGAGGCGCCTGGCAACAGAAGCCTCCACTTTTCTCCCCTATTTCCGGTAATCGAGCGGCGGGTCGCGATCACCCAGCAGCGATGTGTATTCGTAGTCCTCGCCGCGCGCGGCGTCGAACTCAGCGCGGGCGGCCGTACGCAATTCGGGGTTCTCGTACAGTTCGATCGCCGCGAGCGTCAGCGTCTTGGCAGCAACCTGTGCGCCCTTGTAGCCAATCGACATGCCGCTGGCGGCAACGGCCTGCCAGCTATGGGCGGCCGTGCCGGGCACCCACGTTGCCGCACGCAGGCCAACGGTCGGAACGGCGGAAGATACGTCCCCCACATCCGTTGAGCCATAACCAAGCGAGACTTCGAATGGCTGCACCTCTTTCTCACTGCCCAGCGGCAGTTCGGGTTTCGCGAAGCTCTTGTAGATCTCCTCGGCGAAGGCTTCTTCCTCGGCATTATAGTCCACGCCGCCGACCTGTCGCAGCTTGGCATCCATCATCTTCGCCAGCGTTTCGTTGACCAGAAGCGGATTGTTGCCGTGGATCACTTCCCACTCGACACGTGTACCTGTGCCCATCGCCGCGCCGCGCGCCGCGTCTTCCATGCGGGCCCAGATGTCCTCGACGCCGTCGGCGCGTGGGTGGCGGGCATAGTAGAAGACTTCCGCAAAGTCCGGCACCACGTTCGGGGCGACACCGCCGGATGTGATGACATAGTGGATGCGCGCATCCTGGGGGATGTGTTCGTGCATCATGTTGACCATGTAGTTGAACGATTCGACGCCATCGAGGGCCGAGCGCCCGCGTTCCGGCGCGCCAGCGGCATGGGCCGATACGCCGTAAAAGCGGAACTTGGCCGAGCGGTTGGCGAGCGACGTTTGCGCCGCAGCGGAGTTCTCGTCGTCGCCATGCCAGTGCAGGGCGATATCGACATCATCGAACAGGCCCTCGCGCACCATGTAGACCTTGCCGCTGCCGCCTTCTTCGGCGGGCGTACCGTAAAGACGGATCGTGCCCGGCGTACCGGTCTGTTCCAGCCAGTCCCGGATGGCCAGCGCGGCACCGACGGAGCCCGCGCCGAACAGGTTATGCCCGCAGGCATGGCCGGCATGCTTGCCTACGATGGGTGAGCGATCGGGACTGGCGTCCTGGTTGATGCCGGGCAGGGCGTCGAATTCGGCGAGTACGGCAATCACCGGACCACCGGAGCCATAGCTGGCGACGAAGGCTGTCGGGATGCCGGCAACACCGGCTTCGATCGTGAAGCCTGCGTCGCTCAGCTTTGATTGCAGCAGGCCGGAGGATTTGTCTTCCTGGTAGCCGACTTCTGCCCAATCCCAGATTTGCCGGGCCATGGCAGCGGTTTCGTCATAGCGCGCATCGATACTGTCGAGCACGGCCTTGTCACTCGGCGCCTGAGCATGGACGCAGGCGGAGAGGGCAAGGGCGGCGAGACTGGTGGTGATGAGGCGCATGAAGGGTCTCCGGGATGGTTGGGTTTCCCGGAGACTGCATCAAGGTGTCATCATGAACAAGGCTTGCCGCTAGGCGCGTCCACGGTCCCGCCTGTCTGTCAGTCGATTGGCGGTACGGGTTGCGGCGGTGCGTCCGGATCCAGTTCGTGCACTTCCAAAGAGCCGCGCCCGAGATGGCTGTGACCCCGGCTGTAGAGGAAGTAGATCAGCAGGCCGATAGAGCCCCAGATTGGCAGCACCATCTTCGCGATGAAGGGCAGGTTCAGGTAGAGGCCGAGACAACCGAGGGCCGCGATGGGCGCAATGATCCAGATCAGCGGTGTCCGGAAGGGCCTGTGCCGGTCCGGGTCGGTCTTGCGCAGGATCATGACGGCCAGCGCCACCATGAAGAAGGCGAACAGCGTGCCCGAGTTTGAAATGTCGGCCAGCTGGCCGACGGGAAAGAACGCGCCGGCAATGGCAACAACGATGCCGGTGAAAATGGTCATCTTCCACGGCGTCCGGTATTTCGGGTGAACATCTGCCAGGCTTTCAGGCAGCAAGCCGTCGCGCGCCATGACGAAAAAGATGCGCGTCTGGCCATAGATCATCATCAGGATGACCGAGGGCAGGGCAATCGAAGCGGCCAGGCCGACCAGGTTGCCGATCAGCGGGAAATTGATCCGCCGCAGCGTTTCGGCGAGGGCTTCCTTGGAGCAGACGATGGGGGCTTCGCCAAGTCCCGACAGTTCGGCACAGCGATTGGCGAACGCCACGCCGTCGGGCGACAGGACCATGCCGGCAGCATCCCGCACCGGTTGGGCGCCGACAGTTCCCACCACGCCGGCGGCAACCAGCAGGTAGAATATGGTGCAGATCGCCAGCGACCCGATCAGGCCGATCGGCACATTGCGCTGCGGATTCTTGGTCTCTTCCGCCGCCGTCGAGACGGCGTCAAAGCCGACATAGGCAAAGAAGATCGAGGCGGCTGCGCCGACAACCCCCAATCCGTCATGGCCCATGATTCCGGTCGGCAGGAGGGGCGTGAAATTTTCGCCTTTCAGGAGCGGCATGCTGAGCACGATAAAGGCCGTCAGGGCCACGATCTTGATCGCCACGAGGACGGCGTTGACCGAGGCGCTTTCGCTGGTGCCGAGAACCAGGAGCCAGGTCACGGCCCCGGCGACCAGGATGGCCGGCAGGTTGATCACGCCATGGCTGAAATCCACCGTCGGCATGAAACCGTTGAGGCCCCAGGCCGGGCCGCTGTTCAGGAATTCCGGCAATCCGAGCCCGGTCGTATGCGCGATCAGCCCCATCACATAGCCCGACCAGCCAACGCACACGGCCGACGCGGCCACGGCATATTCGAGGATCAGGGCCCAGCCGACCATCCAGGCGAGCAGTTCGCCCATGACAGCGTAGGTATAGGTGTAGGCCGAGCCCGAAACCGGAACCATCGAGGCCAGCTCGGAATAGCAGAGCGCCGCAACGGCGCAGACGAACCCGGCAATCATGAATGAGAACATCATGCCCGGCCCGGCTTTCTGGGCAGCGGCAGCCGTCAGCACAAAAATACCCGTGCCGATAATCGCTCCAATACCCAGCATGGTCAGCTGGAAGGCGCCCAGGGAGCGGTGCAGCGATTTTTTCTCAGCCGTGGCCAAGATGGCGTCCAGCGATTTCACCCGGTCAAAAATCATGTCTGAAAATCTTTCCGGCGGAATGCCGATCGCCGGAGAATAGAGCCAATTTACGACCGCACAAGTTCGATTTTTGCTCTGTCAGATTCCGCCCGGCGCCTGGGCGTCAGCTATAGCGCGCTTCAACCTTTGGCCCGGCTAGGCCGCCTGCGACCGTGGCCATGCTGGCTTCGAGGTCGGCGAGGTAGTCGTCGACAATTTCGGCATGCTTGGGTGACAGCATCAGATGCAGGCTGGGCGGCTCCTTGGTGACCGAGGTGAACCATCCGCGCCGGTAGATTTCGCCATAGAGTGCAAAAGCGTGATGGTCCGGGTGACGGAAGGCCATCAGGCCGAGCATCGGATTACCGAGGATTTCAAAGCCGAGCCGTTTGACGCCTTCCTCGATCCGCTCGCGCGTTTCGCAGACAAGGCCCTGCTTCTCGCGATAGCCCGCAACGCCCAGCGTGTTCATTACCGCCCAGGCGGCAGAGATCGCGCCGCCGGGCCGTGTGCCGGCAAGGGTCGGCGTCTTCATCGGCGCGCCTGACCAGCCCGCCATGTCGAAGGGCATGTACTGGTAGAGTTCCTCGGAACGGAACAGCACGGTCGAGGCGCCCTTGGCGCAATAGCCATATTTGTGCAGGTCGGCGCTCATCGAGTGAACCTGTGGCACTTCGAAATCGAAGGGTGGCACCGGCACGCCGTTCATCCGCGCGAAGGGGGCGAAATAGCCACCGACGCAGGCATCGACATGCAGCCAGACATTCTTCTTCGCAGCCACCTCGCCGAGCGCGGCAATCGGGTCGATGATCCCATGCGGGAAGCTGGGCGCCGAGCCGACCATCATGATCGTGGACGCATCGCAGGCTGCGCCCATCGCGGCCGGGTCGGCTTCATAGGAGCCGTCGGTTTTCAGCGGCACGCGGCGGACCTCGATATCCATCAGGTGCGCCGCCTTGTCGAAGGCGAGATGGGCCGACTGGGCCAGCACGATATTGGCGCCCTCGCGAGGCATGCCATTGGCGCGGGCATAGTCGCGCGCCGTCTTGATCGCCATCGTGATCGAATCGGTGCCGCCGGAGGTCATCGCACCGGTCGCGCCATCCGGCCCGTGCAGCAGGTCGAGGCCCATGCCGATGACTTCCTTCTCCATCTGCGCCAGGCTCGGGAAGGCGAGCGGGCCAAGCCCGTTCTCGGCCATGTAGAGGCCATAGCCTTCATGCTGGATGCGGGAGATATCTTCACCGGCATTGAACACATAGACCGCTGTGCGCCCGTCGCGCCAGGCGGCGTCGCCGCCCCCACGCGCAATCATATCGGCGCGGACATCGCTCCACTCACGGCCTGCCTGTGGCATCTTCATGGTTCGTCTTCTCCTGCAAGTCTCTCGTCTGGCCTGCAAGCCTATGCGCCGCCACCGGCCTTGGCCAGAGCGGAAAGGACCCACCCGTCGGGGCAACCTTGTGCGGCATCCCGCGTTGATCAGGACTTAATCATGAATGGAGACTCATCATGTCAGGCAAGCCAACGGAAAAAGAAGACGTCCCGGAAGATGTGCGGGAGATCCGCCCTGCGGGTCCAGAGAACATGGAAAACCCGCCGGAGGAATGGGACGAGGTTGACGAGGAGAGCGACGAGTCGTTTCCCGCGAGCGACCCGCCCGGCAATTACTGACTCTGCCAGACGCAAGTCGCCTGCACATCAAGCGCTTCTGCTCAAGTTGACCGAATCCGCGCGTGGCGTTGGCGAGCGATCATGGCGGTCGGCTGCGCGGGCTCAACTGGCGGGATGATTACAGGACCAGACAATCCACTCTGCGCCGTTGCAATTGAGCGAGTGCTGTTTTTTTCCTCGCCTGCCGTGCGAAGCCCGTTGCGGGGGAATGGGAGCGGGCATAGTGTACAAGAAGTTACCAACATCAGGATCGAGGGCGATACAGCGAACATGACGGATTACATCGGATATGACGCGCTCACCCAGGCGGCCATGCGGGGCGTCGTTCGCGAATCGCTGAAGCGCGCGCTCGCCAATGGCGGACTGCCCGGCGATCACCATTTCTACATCACGTTCCGCACCAAGGCGCCGGGCGTGAAGGTCGCCGACTACCTGACAGAGCGTTTCCCGGAAGACATGACCATCGTCGTGCAGCACCAGTTCTGGGACCTCGAAGTGAACGAGGGCCATTTCGAGATCATCCTGAAATTCTCCGGCGTGCCGCAGCACCTGTTCGTGCCTTACGCCGCGATCACGCGCTTCGTGGACCCGTCCGTGAATTTCGGCCTGACCTTCGAGAACACGAACAAGGACGCGGAGGTCATTGCACCAGCCGCCGCCTTCGAAGCGACCGAACAGGACACGGCACCTGTCGAGGCTGGCACGGTCGTGAACCTCGACGCCTTCAGGCGCAAATAGGCCGCCGGGATTTTGGCAGAGACAGACAAGCCCCGCATCAGCGACGCTGACATGCTGGCCCGTTTCCAGGGCTCGAAGAAACGGCCGCCCTGTTCCGATACGCTCGGCATGACGCTGACCGAAGTCGAGCAGGACGCGATGCGCATCCGCATGGATTTCGACGTGCCGCAAATGTTCGCCAATCCGACGGGCGCCGTGCAGGGCGGCTTCATCTCCGCCATGCTGGACGAGGCGATGAGTACCTGCGTCATTATTGCGTCGAACGTGACGATGACGGCGCCGACTCTCGAAATGAAGACCAGCTTCCTGCGCCGCCTGATGCCCGGCCCGGCCCATGTCGAGGCCCGTATCCTGAAGCTCGGCAGGTCCGCCGCTTTCATGGAAGCCGAATGTTTCGACGCCGACGGCAAGCTCGTCGCCAAGGCGACAGCCACGGCCATCCCGATGCCGTTCAAGCGGCTGGGCTGACGCCACGGCATCTGCGCCAGTGTCCCTGACCTGTGGTACTCTCCGGAAAACAAGAATTCCAGGAGGAATCAGATGGCAGACGATACCAGTACGGTGAAAGTGCCCCAGGGCATCATCGAAATTTCAGCTTTCGTGCCTGAAGCCCGCAACGATCCCCACACGCCGCTCAAGGCGCTGCGCGAAGCCTGTCCGGTCATGCGGGACGAGATGGCGAAGACCTGGCTGCTGACGCGCTATGACGATGTGCGCGGCCTAGTCAATGATCGCAGCCATGTGCGCCTGCCGATCAAGGCGGAGGAGGGATCGCTGCCCCGCCGTCTTGTCGACGACGAGACTGACAGTTCACGCACCAGCATCCTCTTCCTCGACGATCCCGACCATGCCCGTATCCGCCAGCCGCTGGCCAAGGCTTTCTATGCGCGCATCAACAAGATGAAGCCCGAAATCGAAGCGATCATCGACGACACGATTGCAGCGGCCCCGGCCGAGGGCGCGTTCGACCTGATGGAAGCGATTGCCGTGCCGATCCCGGTGTTGGTGATTGCCCGCATACTGGGTGTCGATGAAAGCCGACTCGCCGATTTCCGACAGTGGTCGGAAGACGTGATCCTCGGCCTCAACCCCATGCGCACGGAAGACGAAACCGCGCGCCTGATCAGCGGCGCCGAAGCGCTCGACGCCTATTTCACTGAACTGATGACCGCCCGGCGTGCAGGCCCCCGCGACGACCTCATCTCCGACATGGTCCAGTTGCTCGCGAGCGGTGAGGCCGACATGAGCGATGACGAACTGCTCCTGAATCTTCAGGCCTTGCTTGTCGGTGGCAACCTGACGACGACCGACCTGATCGGTAATGGTGTCTGGCTGTTCCTGAACCATCCGGGCCAGCTGGCCGCGCTCAAGGCCAATTCGGGCCTTGGCGGGCAGGCGGTCGAGGAAGTGCTGCGCTACGAGGCGCCGGTATCGGCCACCTCGCGCATTCTCGCGGAAGACCAGCAAGTCGCCGGCTGTCCGATGAAGGCGCGGCAGGCCGTGTTCTGTTCGCTCGCCTCGGCCAATCGCGATGCAGGGACATTCGATGCGCCCGACGCATTCGACATCACCGTGAAACGCTCCAGCCATGTCGCCTTCGGCGGCGGCCCCCATATCTGCATCGGCGCGCCGCTCGCCCGGATCGAAGCGCGGCGCGTCTACCAGAAACTGTTCGAACGCTATCCGGACATGCGGCTGGCGGAGCAGGACCTCGTCTGGCGGGCTTTGCCGTTCTTCAGGGGACTGGAGACGCTGGTGGTGGAGGTTTAGAGAAGGGTTATTTTAACTTCGCACTAGTCGGTGGCTACCAGTCTGCTGGACCCCCACCCAGCCTCCCCCTTTCAGGGGGAGGGGTTTCTTTCGGGGGGCTGACCTCACCAATTGGCACGGACTGTTCCTCCCCCTGAAAGGGGGAGGTTAGGTGGGTCAGGGATGAGGGGGCGCGCTACTCCATCGCTTCGGCGCTGAGCCAGATGCCTTCGCGCTCGCCGACGCGCCGCTCGACCAGCAGGCGGGCGACCTGGTGGTCATCCTCGAACACGTTTCCGGTCAGGCTGTCGAGCAGGGCCTTGGCGAGATTGTCGAGGTCCATCCATGGTGCCTCGCCGGTATATTCCATCACGATGTGCACGCTGTAGTCGCCATAGCCGGGCCGCAGCGGCGGGAACTCCTTGCGGAAGAATTCCTTGAGCAGGCCCTTGTAATATTTCGTCTGTGTCGTCAGCCCATGGCAGCGCACTTCCAGCGCGCCCATCTCGGTGATACGTGCACGCACCTTTCCGGACTGGACCCAGTCATCACTCAACGCCGACCCATCCCGCGCGCCGCCATACGGGCCTCGATGGCTTCCTTGGAATCCTTCAGGCCAAGCCCGGTCGCCGTGCGCAACAGCTTGATCGCGGCAAGCTTCCGGCGCGCGTCGATCTCGGCGTCGATGTCCATCCAGCGCGACACGGTCACGCTGTCCAGCGCCCCGGCGACGTCTTCCTGTGTCATCGGCGTGGGCGAATGGGACTTGCGTCCCCAGCCGCGCACCGTGAAGCCGACATAGAAGGCGATCACGAGAGCGAACAGGACGGTCGGGTCAGACAGTTTTTCGATCATGACGGCATGTTATCGGGCGCCGCCCGCATTGCCAGCCATTTTGGACGGGGCCGTCACAATTGCGCGGCGAGGTGGGGCGGGGCAACGCGTTTCACGAAATCGAGCAGCTCGTGGAAATCGACGCTGATCCTGCCCTTGGTGAGGATGATTTCCATCCATCCGACGAGCCGTCCGACGCTCTGGCCGAGGACAAGGTCCGGCGCCGGGCTGACATGCAGCGAGCGGCTGCCGCGCACGGTGTCGATGCGCAGGCCGACAATATCGTCCCAGGCCAGCAATTGCTCGCGCCCGCCGATACGCATCAGGATGCCGCGCCCGTCGATGACCATTTCCGGCACGGCCGACAATGCCTGCTGGACGCGCCAGTAGATCAGCAGGGCAAGACCAACCAGCGCCATGGCAAGCAGGGTCTTGAGCAACCCGCCCGCCAGCCCGCTGCCGAATGCGCTCACCGGCACGCGGACCAGCACGACAAGCCCGCCCGCCATGGCGAGGCCGAGCAGGAACAGCATGACGGACTCGCTGTACCGCTTCCGGTGAATTTCGAGACGATCGCCCATGCGGATGGCCACCTTGCCCAGTTCTGCCCGCATGCTAAACCGCGCCCAGCAACAATCCAGCGAATTTCACGGAGCCCGTTTCAATGGCCAAGACCCCCACCCGCACCGAATCCGACACGATGGGCCCTGTTGAGGTCGCCTCCGACCGCTACTGGGGCGCGCAGGCCCAGCGCAGCCTCGGCAATTTCAAGATCGGTTGGGAGAAACAACCGGAGCCGATCATCCGCGCGCTCGGCATCGTCAAGAAGGCTGCGGCTGAGGCCAATATGGACCTCGGCAAGATGGATCCAGACCTCGGCAAGGTCATCATCCAGGCCGCAGATGAAGTGATCGAAGGCAAGCTGAACGATCATTTCCCGCTTGTCGTCTGGCAGACGGGTTCGGGCACGCAGTCGAACATGAACGCCAATGAGGTGATCTCGAACCGCGCCATTGAAATCCTTGGCGGCGAGATGGGCTCGAAAAAGCCGGTCCACCCGAACGACCATGTGAACATGTCCCAATCGTCGAATGATACGTTCCCGACGGCCATGCACATTGCCTGCGCCGAGGAAGTCAGCCACCGCCTCGTTCCGGCACTGAAGCATCTCCACGCCGCGCTCGACGCCAAGGCGAAGGCCTGGGCCGACATCATCAAGATTGGCCGCACGCACACGCAGGACGCGACACCCGTCACGCTCGGCCAGGAATTCTCCGGCTATGCCCAGCAGGTGAAGAACGGTATCGCGCGCATCGAGTCGACGCTGCCCATGCTGATGCAGCTGGCGCAGGGCGGCACGGCGGTTGGCACCGGCCTCGCCTCGCCGGTCGGCTTTGCCGAAGCGGTTGCCGAAAAGATCGCCAAGATCACGGGCCTCAAATTCACGACAGCACCGAACAAGTTCGAAGCGCTCGCCGCGCATGACGCGATGGTGTTCACGCATGGCGCGATCAACACCGTGGCGATGAGCTGTTTCAAGATCGCCAATGATATCCGCTTTCTTGGATCGGGCCCGCGTTCGGGTCTCGGCGAACTGGCCTTGCCGGAGAACGAGCCCGGCTCGTCGATCATGCCCGGCAAGGTCAACCCGACCCAGTGCGAGGCGCTGACCCAGGTCTGCGCCCATATCCATGGCAACAATGCCGCCATCGGCTTCGCCGGGTCGCAAGGCCATTTCGAGCTCAACGTGTTCAACCCGATGATGGCCTACAATTTCCTCCAGTCGACACGCCTGCTCGCCGATGCCGCGGTCAGCTTCACCGACAATTGCGTCGTCGGCATCGAACCGCGCCTCGACAATATCAAGCGCGGCCTCGACAATTCCCTGATGCTGGTGACGCCACTCAAGGAAAAATACGGCTACGACCTCGCGGCGAAAGTGGCGAAGAATGCGCACAAGAATGGCACGACACTGAAAGTCGAGGCCCTCGCCCTCGGCATCTCGGAAGAGGATTTCGACGCGATTGTCGATCCGGCAAAAATGATCTCGCCGGGGTGATTTAGCTTAAAGTGCATGAAAAGTTATGTTATGTAACATTTCATGCAGTTGAAAAAATGGCGAAAGCAAACCAATTTGTCTCTGGCTGAGGTGGGAAGGCTTGCAGGCCTATCTCACACCCAAATAATGAGAATCGAAAATAACACCAGTCGCGTCTCGCCTGCTGCCGCCAAGCGTATAGAAGCCGCCACGAACGGCGAAGTGACGGCGACCGAACTTCTCGGCCTCGACACTATTTCGCCGACGCGTGCAGGGAGCGTGGCTGAAGAGGCCGCGTCCTTTGATGGCAAGACCACGGTGGGTGTTCTTGTGCCACCGGCCCTGCTTGAACAGGCCAGGTCGCAAGGGCTTGAGGTTGAAGCCCTGATTGCCCAAGGCGGAATCGATGCCCTTCGCGAAGCGTCTAGACAAGCCTGGTACGACGACAACCGGGACGCGATCGAAGCGAAGCGCCGCCACATCGAAAAACATGGAACATTCGGACAGCGCCACGGCGTATTCCGCCCGCGATGAAACAGTTTGATGTGTTCGCCGTGGACGATGTCGGCGAAGTTGTGGCGGTCGTCGTCATGGCTGGCACCTATTATCTCGATTTACCGAACGTACTGGTGGTTCCGCTCTATCCCATCAATTTTCCGGGGCGAGTCACCCAGATCAATCCAGTGCTTGAACTGGGTGGCACTCAGTATGTCGCGGTTGTGGACGAGGCCGTTGCCATTCCGACCGGGCTTCTCACGCGCCGCATCGGGTCGCTGGCGGACCAATACACGTTGCTGACAAATGCCCTGGACCGGCTGGTCGCGGGCTATTGAGACGGACACGCAACGGGAGCCAAGACGTCCGCGCCTCCAGAGCGGCGTCTTGCCGATGATTCCGCTGGGGTCATTGCCTGTGCCCTTGCGCCGTCTTTGGCACTCCGCCAAGAACAGGGGCTAAGCAGGAGGAGATATTTCGTGAGCATGGATTTCAGCAATTTGTTTTCGGTCGCCGGCAAGACGGTGGTGGTGACCGGCGGGTCGCGCGGCATTGGCGAAATGATCGCAGCCGGCTTCCTCAGTCAGGGCGCGAAGGTCATCATTTCGTCGCGCAAGGCGAAGGCCTGCGAGGAAACGGTTGAGCGCCTCAAGGCCGAATATGGCGGCGAAATCTATGCCATCCCGTCGGATGTCGGCAACCTGGATGGCATCAACCACCTCGTCAGCGAAATCGAGAAGCGCGAGGAAAAGATCGACGTGCTGGTCAACAATGCCGGCGTGGCCTGGGGCGCGACCCTGGAAGACTTCCCGGAAGTCGGCTGGGACAAGGTGATGGACGTCAATGTCAAGGGCGTCTTCTTCCTCACCCAGAAACTGATGCCGCTGCTGCGCAAGTCCGCCAGCGCGTCCGACCCGGCTCGCGTCATCAATATCGCCTCGATTGACGGCATGCACACAAGCCCGATGAGCGGTTTTGCCTATGGCACGTCGAAGGCCGCCGTGATCCATCTCACGCGCTTCATGGGCGCGCACCTCGCCGGTGAGCACATCCTCGTCAACGGCATCGCGCCGGGGCCATTCCCGACATGGATGCTGTCGACCGGCGTCGGCTTCAAAGGCGAGACAGAGGGCGTCGATTGGGGCTCTGTGGCGAGCCGCAACCCGTCCGGCCGCGTCGGCACGCCGAGCGATATTGCCGGCCTCGCCATGTTCCTGTCGTCGAAGGCGTCCGCCTACATCACCGGCCACACCATTCCGTGCGACGGCGGCATCGTCTCGTCGAGCTGACAGGTCTGCTTGCACGCGTCGCTCCGCGTCATCTTGTGGCTGACGGGGCGGCGCGGGCGCACTAGAGTGCGGACAAGAGAATCACTTCCGCCCAGAAAGGGACCACCCCATGTCCAAACCTCCCGTCGGCTCCAAGGACAACCCGTCCCAGTTCGATGTCATCGGCAAGCTCGCTGATGACGAGCCCTATTTCGTGATCCGCGCGCATGACCCGCTCTCGTCGGCGCTGGTCGAACTGCACGCCTATATCGGCGCGGGCCAGTCGGGCGCAGCCCACAACAAGCTCGCTGAAATCATGGCGATGACATCGGCCCGCGCGCCGCGCCCGGCCTCCAGCCCGAAATACCGTGAAACCTTCGCCATCTCGCTGGCGATGGAACAATGGCGCGACGCTCACAAGGAATGAACCTGGCGCCCGTCACGCTGGCGGATGCCCATGTCCGGCTCGTGCCCTTCCACGTGGACACGCATGCCGGGCCGTTGCGCGAAATGGCGGAGCGCGCGCCGGAGCAGTTCCTGCTTTGGTCGCACCGGGGGCCGGGCGACTGGATCGGACGCTGGCTGGATAATATTGCCCAGCGTGCAGCCGCAGGCACGATGATCCCGTTTGCGGTTCTCTCGGCCGGTGGCGCGGACTATCTCGGCATTACCAGCTATCTCGATCCGAACGTCGTCAATCGCGGCGCCGAGATCGGCATGACGGCCTATGCGCCGCATGCTGCCGGTACGGCGATCAACCCGGCGGCCAAGCGGCTCCTCTTGGCACATGCTTTCGGCGAAGGGGCTTTGCGGGTCCAGTTTCAGGTCGACGCGCGCAACAAGCGGTCACAGGCGGCGGTGCTGAAGCTCGGTGCGAAACAGGAAGGCGTGTTGCGTAACCACCGCGTCCTGCAGGACGGATTTGTCCGTGATACGGCCTTCTTCTCGATCCTCGTCAGCGAATGGCCGGACGTGAAAGCGCGCCTCGACGCTCGACTGGCCGCCTTCGGCTGAGTAGTCTGGGCGCCATGACCACGCCGATCAATCTCAACAAGGCCCGCAAGGCCAAGGCGCGCAGTGCCAAGGCGCAGTCGGCGACAGAGAACCGCGCCAAGTTCGGACGCACCAAGGCCGAGCGGACGCTGGAGGAAGCGCGCGCCGAGAAACTGGCCAAACTCACTGACGGGCACCGCCTGGACGGCGACCCGGACAAACAAGGTTAACAAGACCTTCCTGCGCGGCCTCCGGCTTGCACTCTGTCTCTTCAGAGTGTTCCAAACCGGGAGAATCCGTCAGATGAAAAATGTCCTGATCAAGTTCGTCGTTTGCACCATCGCCTTTTCGGGCGGCATCGCCTGGGGCATCGCCGCCGAAGCCAGCGAAACCGGCGTCACGCTGGCCACCCTGTTCGGCGGCTAGGCCTCAGCTGCCGGATTTCGGCAGGCTGCCATCCAGCAACATCTCGTCATAGCGACGGCCTGACACGCGCTCCAGCGCGTCGAAGATCGGCCGGGCCTTCTTGTCTTTCAGCAGGGGAATGCCGCTGGCCAAATCCGCCGCCCGGGCATAGCGCAGCTGCGCCGTCTCCATGTCGCCGCGCGCCTCGGCGCAGGCGCCCAGATTGTGCAGCACCGCAGGCGCGCGCGGATAGGCGCGTCCGAGCTCGTCCCATTGCGCGCACGCGCCCATGAAATTGCCGCCCTTCGTGGCGTCGACCGCCAGCGCGAAGCGCGTGTCATTCTGTTCTTCGGGGATAAGGCCCTCGGTCATGATCTCGGCGCGCACGGTCTTGTTGTAGGGCGCGATATCATAGCGGAAGCGCCGCACGGCCTCGACCACCGCGTCCTGCACCATGCCGATCGGGGCATTGTAGGGATTGTAGTTCGACTGGCGCGGATCACGGTAGACACCTTCAGACCGGCCATCATCGGGATATTCGGCAATGTCGATGCAGGTTTCGCGCGCCGATCCGCCCGGTTGGGCTGCCGTGAACACGTCGCGATTGCTGCCCAGGTCGACCAGTGTCGTTGTCACCGTGACAGCCACGGACTCGGTCGTGCATTCGGTTTCCACAAGGGCGTGACGCTTGCAGTCGAACAGGCCGTCATGTCTGACGCACCGGCGTTCGCGCTCATACCGGACCTCTTCATCCCAGGCATCGATATCCACGCGGCCTTCATAAACGCTGTCGGGTTGCCCCTGTGAAACAATGAACCAGGGCCTGCCGTCGAGACGGATTTCGGCGATCATCGCCGCCAATTCACCTTCGGCCACATCGCCCGCCGGGCCACGAAAGCGGCCGATATCCGGGGCGCGGTATTCAGCCGCCTGAGGGAAATTCGGTGCGATCCGGGCCTCGTAGTCATAGCCCGGCGTCTGGCAGGCTGCGAGCAGGGCCGTCGCGGCCAGGAAAAAGAAAAATCGCATGGAACTATCCCCGTTTTCGATCTGGTCGCGCTTCACTCTGGTGAAACGCGCTGAACCCCTCATGAACCGGTGCCCCGGCGCCGCCGCAAGGTCAATGGTTGACGCGGGCAGGCGCCGACGCCACTTGAGTGCCTGATTTCAATGGAGCCCGCCCGCATGACCAGCCCGCTTTTCAAGCCACTCAAGATCAAATCCCTCAACCTGCCCAACCGTATCGTGATGGCGCCGATGACGCGCAGCAAGTCGCCGGGCGGTGTTCCGGGTGAGGATGTCGCCGACTATTATGCGCGCCGGGCGGCCGCCGATGTCGGCCTGATCGTGACCGAGGGCACGACCGTGAAGCGGGGCGGGTCCTCGAATGATCCGAACGTGCCGAACTTCTACAAACCGGAAGCCCTGGCGGGCTGGAAGCGCGTCGTCGAGAAAGTCCACGCCGTGAACGGCTTGATCGCGCCGCAGCTCTGGCACCAGGGCATGATGCGCAAGCCCGGCACCGGCCCGGAACCCGATGCCCCGACCGACAGCCCGTCGGGCATCACCCATTCCGGCAAACAGGTCTTCGAGGCGCCGACCAGCGCCGAAGTCGACGACATGGTCATGGCCTATGCCAATGCTGCCGGCGAAGCTGTGCGGCTCGGCTTTGACGCCATCGAGATTCATGGCGCCCATGGCTACCTGATCGACGAATTCTTCTGGGACGTGATGAACAAGCGCGACGACCGCTTTGGCGGCTCGCTGCCTGAACGTGCCACGTTCGCAGGTGACATCATCAAAGAAACCCGCAAACAGGTCGGCCCGGATATCGCGATCATCCTGCGTTTCTCGCAATGGAAGCAACAGGATTACACGGCGCGTCTGGCGCAGACCCCGGCGGAATTCGAAGCCTTCCTCAAGGTCTTCGTCGATGCTGGCGTCGACGTGCTCCACGCCTCACAGCGTCGCTACTGGACAGCCGAATTCCCGGATGTCGACGGCGAGAACGGACTCAACACGGCTGGCTGGGCGAAAAAGCTGACGGGTCTCCCGTCGATCACGGTCGGCTCGGTTGGCCTTACCGGCGATTTCGAGAAGGCCTTCCGCGGCGAAGGCGCGACCGTTCGCAGGCTCGACGATCTCGAAGCGCGTCTCGACAAGGGCGAATTCGACCTCGTCGCCGTCGGCCGGGCGCTGCTGCAGGATCCTGACTGGGCCAAGAAGGTCCGCGAGGGCCGCACCTCCGAACTCACGAACTATGACGCAAAGTCCCTCGCAACGCTCTACTAGAGCGAGGAACGTCTTGAACGTGCGGGGGAAACATGCCAATGTCCGCGTCACCAAACGGTGCGCGGACGTGGCCAGATTTCTGCGCTGGGGTGGGACGGCATAGACCCCGTTGGATCGTTCCCCTTCAGCCCTGATCGGCTGCAACCGAATGTCCGGCATTGTTGCTGGATCCTCCCTTATGAGGTGCGACACACCCGCACTTCACTCGCCCTGCCTGGACGCGTAGCTGACCTCTCGCGCGTTCCGGCAGGGTATTTTTCATCCGATGCCGACGCACCTGCGTAGAGGGTGGCAGGAGACATGCTCCTGCAGCCTGAAAGGTTCGGTATGCCCATTTCAAAAGCCATTGCGTCTGTCCTGCTGGTGGTCTCCTCGATGACAACCGCCTGTGCCAGCCAGCAAGTGACCCAGCTTGCCGACAGTCCCCGCCAGCTTGTGCTCGAAGACTATTTTCTGGGAGAAACAGCCGCCTATGGCGTGTTCGAAGATCGTTTCGGCAAGGTGCGCCGCCAGTTCAAGGTCGACATCACCGGGACACTCGATGGCGACCGGCTGACCCTGACGGAAAAGTTCAAATATGATGACGGCGAGCGCGATACGCGGGTCTGGGAGATCGACGTGCTGGGCGACGGTGCCTATCGCGGCACGGCTGGCGACGTTCCGGGCCTGGCCAGCGGGCAGGTATCGGGCAACGCGTTCAACTGGAAATACAAGGTCGACCTCAAGGTCGGCGGCTCGACATGGAATGTCGGCTTTGACGACTGGATGTACCTGATGGAGGACGATGTCCTGATCAACCGGGCCTATGTCACGCGCTACGGCATTGAGATCGGCCAGGTCACGATTGCGTTCAACAAGCCGGCAGCGCGCTAGGCGCGTCCATAGGCGTCCTTCAGCCAGGCCTTCACCTCGGCATCGACATCCGCCACGGTTTCCAGCCGCACCTTGTGCGTACACATGGATCCCGGCTTTTCGTCCAGCTGGCGCGCTGTGCCCGGTTCGCCCTTCAGGTTGATGCCCAAATCGATCCGCGTCTTGGTCGCCGGAACGATCACGGCGAAATTCTTGGACCGGCGAAGCGCGACACTGGTCTTCTTGGTGCCGATTTCCACGTCCTTGCCGAGCGAAGTGGCATATTTCACCAGCGCATCGTGAACGGGTCGCAGCTTTTCCTTGCCCGTGTATTGCGCGTCCAGCATGTCTGACGGATCGGCGTCGAACCGGCCTTTGGCGGCCTGGCAGATGAAATTGGCATGGCCATGGCCCAGACCATGATCGGTCTTGAGCATTGTCACCTGCTCGCCATGCTTCTCGATGCCGCTCGCCTTGACCACCTTCACCCAGTCTTCAAGCGCCTTGCCGGTCTTGTCTTTCAGGCCCGCCTTCATGCTGGCCATCATTTCTTCCGCTGTCATCGCTATGCGTTCCTCCCTCCAAAGTGCCGACGCAGACTAACACAAGTGCCAATCCCTGCTATATGTTCTCCATGAGTTCCGATCCGAATCGCCTTTCGATCAGCCAGATGGCTGCCGCGCGTCCGCCAGCAGCGGCGGGCGAAGCTGCTTACCTTGCGGGCCTGAATCCCGAACAGCGCGAGGCCGTGCTGCACACTGACGGGCCATTGCTCGTTCTGGCCGGTGCCGGCACCGGCAAGACGCGCGTGCTGACCACGCGTCTCGCCCATATCATCGGCACCAAGAAAGCCTGGCCCAGCCAGACGCTGACCGTCACCTTCACCAACAAGGCCGCCCGCGAAATGCGCGAACGTGCGCTGAAGCTGATCGGCCCGGATGGCGAGGGCCTGCGCTGGCTCGGCACGTTCCACGCGATCAGCGCGCAGATCCTGCGCCAGCATGCCGAACTGGTCGGCCTGAAGTCCAGCTTCACCATTCTCGATACCGACGACCAGGTCCGCCTCTGCAAGCAGATCATCCAGGCCGAGAATATCGATCCCAAGCGCTGGACGCCGCGTTTCCTGGCCAGCCTGATCGATGGGTGGAAGAACCGCGCGCTCACGCCAGACCGCGTGCCGTCCGAGGACGCCCACCTGTTTGCCGATGGCAGGGGCATCAAGTGCTACGAGATCTACCAGAACCGGCTGAAAGTGCTGAACGCCTGCGATTTCGGCGACCTGCTGGTGCACAACATCACCTTGTTTCGCGAGAACCCTGATGTCCTGAAGGATTATCACGCGCGCTTCAAATACATCCTCGTCGACGAGTACCAGGATACCAACGTCGCCCAGTATCTCTGGCTGCGCATGCTGGCCCAGGGCAGTCACAATATCTGCTGCGTCGGCGATGACGACCAGTCGATCTATGGCTGGCGCGGCGCCGAAGTGGACAATATCCTGCGCTTCGAGAAGGATTTCGCGGGTGCCAAAGTCATCCGGCTCGAGCGCAATTACCGCTCGACCCGGCATATCCTCGCCGCCGCCTCCAGCGTCATCAGCCATAACCGGGGCCGTCTCGGAAAGACGCTCTATGTCGGCGATGACAGCCCGTCTGACACGGTCGATGCCGAAAAGGTCAAGGTGCGCGGCCTGTGGGATGGCGAGGCGGAAAGCCGCCTGATCGCCGATGATATCGAAAGCTGGGTGCGGGGCGGCGGCAAGCATGACGATTGTGCCGTGCTGGTGCGGGCCTCGTGGCAGATGCGGGCCTTCGAGGAACGCTTCATCATGCTGGGCATCCCTTACCGCGTGATCGGCGGCCCGCGTTTCTTCGAGCGCGCCGAGATCCGCGATGCCATGGCCTATCTCCGCCTCATCCGTTCCCCCGACGATGACCTCGCCTTCGAGCGCGTGGTCAACGAGCCCAAGCGCGGCGTCGGCAACACGACGCTGGCCAAGCTGCAGGCCTATGCCCGCGCCGATGGGCGCAGCCTCTACACGCTGACGCCCATGGTGCTGCAGACCGACGAGATCAAAGGCGGCGCCAAGCGTGGCCTCACCCAGTTCATCGACCATATCAACATGTGGCGCGACAAGCTGGCGAACGGCCTGCCGCATACCGAACTGGCCGAAGTCATCCTCGAAGAGTCCGGCTATACCGACATGCTGCAGAAGGATCGCAGCCCGCAGGCCCAGACCCGGCTCGACAACCTGAAGGAACTCGTCCGCGCCATGGGCGAGTTCGATACGCTCGCCGGTTTCCTCGAACACGTGCAACTGGTGATGGATGCGTCCAGCGGCGGGACAGGCGAGGACCAGGTCCAGATCCTGACGCTGCACGGCGCCAAGGGGCTCGAATGGCCGATGGTCTTCCTGCCGGGCTGGGAGGAGGAAGTCTTCCCGTCGCGCCGCAGCCTCGACGAAAGCGGCCTGAAAGGCCTCGAAGAGGAGCGCCGCCTCGCCTATGTCGGCATCACCCGCGCCCGGGCCCGCGCCTATATCTCCTTCGTCACCAATCGCCAGATCTATGGCCGCTGGCAAAGCGTCATGCCCAGCCGTTTCGTCGACGAACTGCCCCACGAACATGTCGATGCCATGAGCGAGACCGGCTTTTCCGGTATGCCGGGCGGCGAAGAGGCCTTTTCCGGCACGATGGAAGACCTTGGCGCGCGCTCATCCTATGACAGCCCCGGCTGGAAGCGCTTGCAGGAGAACGCCTCGCGCACCCCGTCGCGGCCTCCGTCCGATGCCGGCCCCCTCACGGCCACATCCGGCGGCCCGGACACGCACAAGGCCGGCAGCCGCGTCTTCCACGACAAGTTCGGCTACGGCAAAGTGGTTTTTTCCGAGGGCAACAAGCTGACCGTGGATTTCGACAAGACCGGCCGCAAGAAGGTCATCGCGACATTCGTCATCGCCGCCTGATTGCTTGACCTGCCACCCCGTTCGGCCTTGGATGGCTAAGGGGGATGGCGGCAGATCATGGCAGGCTACATCGAAAAGCGGCTCTATGACGGGGAAATTCTCCGCTATCAGGGCCAGTTCCACTGGCTGTCCCACTTTCGCGCCTGGCTCGCGCTGATTGTGCTCGGTGTGGTGATTTTCGGCATCGTTTTCTTCATTTCAGAGCAGATTCGGCTGCGCACGACGGAGTTCGCCGTGACCGACCGGCGTGTCGTGCTGAAGAAGGGCCTGTTTTCCGCCAATGTGCAGGAAATCACGCTCGATTCCATCGAAGGCAGTTCGATCCGGCAAGGCGTGCTCGGGCGCATTTTCGGGTTCGGGCACCTGTCGATCAATGGCCGGGGCGAGACCCATATCGTGTTTCCGGTCATGGCCCATCCGGCGACGTTCCGGGCGCACGCAGAACGCACGAAACAGTCCACACCGTCTGCCGGTTCCGTCTGAAGAAATACAGCACCGGCTGGGGCTTGCCAGGGGGGAGTAATCAAGCCGTCGGCGCGTGATGGGTTTGAAGGTGCGCTTTCGTGGCCAGACCGGTGCTGCCCGACCTGTATGGAAGTCCGTCCCCGAACCGAGCCCGAACACCCCGTTCATCTGCCGGTCATCGGACCCGGAAGACGCCATTTTTTCTCTTTTTTGTCGTTTGGGCGGAATTCGGAACGATGCGTTTGATCGATATAAATGCCCTATTCGTTAACAAGCCTCCGGAATCCGTTTACCCTTTCGGAACGGTGCGTTCCGTTCCGGCCCAGCAATAACAACTGTTCTGGTGGTAAACGCCAATGAATACCGTTGATTTTCAATGGGTGTACGTAGCGTTCCGCTTATGTGCCGACCGTACCTTGCATTAAATGGGTGTTAACGGCACATGATGTATGGGGGCTGTGTATGAAATTGCACAATTGTAGCGGATCACAGGTCCGTTACGCATCAGAAAGAGCGCGTAGACGTCATGATTGGTAGCCTCCTCGGCATGTTGTCCACAGACATGGCCATCGACCTCGGCACGGCAAACACACTGGTTTATGTGAAGGGTCAGGGCGTCAAGCTCGACGAGCCTTCGGTCGTTGCCTACATGACCCAGGGCGGCCGCAAGATCGTTTACGCGGTCGGCGAGCAGGCCAAGAACATGCTCGGCAAGACACCGGTCAACATGGAAGCCATCCGCCCGATGCGGGATGGCGTCATCGCCGACTTCGAAGTCGCCGAAGAGATGATCAAGCACTTCATCCGCAAAGTGCACAATCGCCGCGCCTTCGTCTCGCCCCTCATCATCATCTGCGTGCCCAGCTCCGCGACCAGTGTCGAGCGCCGCGCCATCCACCAGTCGGCCCTTGCCGCCGGTGCCCGCCAGGTTGAACTGATCGAAGAGCCCATGGCCGCTGCCATTGGTGCCGGCCTGCCGATTGACGAGCCTGCCGGCTCGATGGTCGTCGATATTGGCGGCGGCACCTCGGAAGTGGCCGTCCTGTCGCTCGGCGGCATCGTCTATTCGCGCTCGGTGCGCGTCGGCGGCGACAAGATGGACCAGGCGATCGTCAACTATCTTCGCCGCGAGCAGAAAATCCTGATCGGCGAAATGTCGGCTGAACTCATCAAGAAAGAGATCGGCACGGCCATGGCGCCGGAAAACGGCGAGGGCATGTCCCTGACCGTCCGCGGTCGCGGCACGCTGGACGGCGTTCCCAAAGAGACCGAGATCACCGAGGCGATGATTGCCGAAGCCCTGCGCGAGCCGGTCACCGACATTATTGACGCCGTGAAAATCGCGCTCGAGGCCATGCCGCCGGAACTGGCCGCCGATATCGTTGATCGCGGCATCGTGCTGACAGGCGGCGGCGCACTGCTTCGCAACCTCGACACGGTCATACGCGAGCAGGCACAACTGCCTGTGATGATTGCAGACGATCCGCTGAAATGCGTCGTGAACGGTTGCGGATATGTGCTAGAAAACTACTCCAAAATGAAAACGGTCCTGTCTCCGGAAGTCTAGGGAAACAGGCCGAAAAAACGGCAAGGAAACAGGGCGAATGGCGCGCCTAAGCCGCTCAGGTCAGAAACCCGGCAAACGCTCTGCAAAGCGTCTGATTCTCTTTGTCTTCATTTTCGGTGCCGCTGCGCTCGTTGTGGCGCAGTCCGCCCCCCAGATCCGTCACGTTTTCGACCCGGTGCGCACCGCCGCCGGCGACCAGCTCGGTGGCAGCGACAGTATCAGTCTCTGGGCCCGCGTCACCGGCCAGGCGGCGCGCGAACGCCGCATCCGCGACCTTGAATCCGAAGTGCGCGAACTGTCGCGCTACAAGGCGGCGGCCATCTCCATGGCCGAACGCCTCGAGGCCTACGAAAACATTCTCAACCTGATGGGCGAACCGCCGGTGCGCGGCGTCACGGCCCGCGTCACCGCCGAAAGCGACGGTCCCTTCGCGCAGACCCTGCTGGCCAATGCCGGCCGGGCGCAGGGCGTCGATCCGGGCGCCATTGCGCTGAATGAAGGCGGCCTCGTCGGACGCGTCATCCAGCTCGGCGAATATTCCTCGCGCATCCTCGTCATTACCGACTTCAACAGCCGCGTCCCGGTCATGGGCGAAGTCAGCGGCGTCCGCGCCATCCTGTATGGGGGCCGCGACGGCCTCGGCAGCCTGACAGATATGCCAGAGCGCACCGGATTCATCGAGGGCGAACGCATTCTCACCTCCGCCGAAGGCGGGGCCTTCCCGCGCGGCCTCGTCGTGGGCGAAGCCCGTCTCCTCGGCGGCGACTGGCGCGTCAAATTCGGCATGGCCAACCGGTCGGGCGGATACGTCCAGATGGTGCCGCCGCCGCTGATCGAGACGCCCGCAGCAATTGTGGAAATCCCTGCATCGGACGCGACAGATAATCCGGCCCAGGCCAGTGCAGCCCAGGGGGTGCGCCAGTAATGGCCCGCCGCAAGTCCGGTCGTCCGAGCAAGAGCCTTTGGTCGCAAACCGGCCCCACGCCCCGCCTCCTGTTCGGCGCCTTCGCCATCGCCGCCATCGGCCTGCTCGGCCTGACGCCGAAAACCCTGTTCGGCCTGTCCATCGCATGGCCCTATGCCGCACTCTGGGGCGCTGTCGGCTGGGGCCGTGTCGGCCTGTCCCTGCGGCCCATGGTGATCCTCATCGTCTTCGGCCTGATCCAGGATATCAGCTTCAACGCGCCGCTCGGCTGCTTCGTGATCGTCAATCTCGTCGTCTACGGGTTCAGCGCATGGATCGCCTCCATGTTCGATGTCATGCACGAGCCGCTCGTCGCCGTGATCGCGCCGGTCCTGCAATTCGTCTCGGGGTTCCTCGTGCTCTGGCTGATGGCTAGTGCGCTTGAGGACCATGCCGTGCGTGCCACCCCGCTGGTGGCGGCCTTCCTGACGACGGGCGTCATCTACGCGATCGCCCACAAGATGTTCGACCTTGGCCGCGCGCCGGGCCAGCCGGTGGGGCAGGCAACATGAAAACCAAGCGCAGCATCGAGGATGATTTCAGCCGCCGCATGGTCCTTGCGGCGGGGGCAGGCGGTGTCGTCTGGGCCGGTCTCGTGGCCCGTCTGTTCCAGCTCCAGGTGCTCGAGCGCGAGAAATACCAGGCGGCCGCCGAAGACAACCATATCAAGCTCGCTCTGGCACCGCCCCAGCGCGGACGCATCCTCGACCGGTTCGGCAAGCCGCTGGCCTCCCACCGGCGCGCTGGCCGCGTGTCGATCGTACCGGAGCAGACACATGATCCGGCCGGTACACTCGCCCAGATCGCCGCCCTGATCGACCTGCCGGACGAGCGCATCGAGAAGATTACCCGCGAAATCACCGCCAGCCGGCGGCGCAATGCCGGCTTCGTGCCGGTGATCGTGGCCAATGAACTGACCTATGAAGACTTTGCCCGCATGAACGTCCATGCGGCCGAGATCCCCGGCATCCAGGTCGAGATGGCGCTGACCCGGTCGTATCCGCGCGGGCGCGACCTTGCCCACGTCCTCGGCTATGTCGCCCGTGCCAGCCAGGATGATCTCACCCGCCTGTCGTCCGGCATGGTCGAAGATGAAGCCAAACGCCTCGAAAAACTGTTCCGCCACCCCGACATGCGCACCGGTCGCCAGGGCATGGAGCGCTTTGCCGAGGAATGGCTGCGCGGCAAGCCGGGTTTCCGCAAACTGGTCACCAATGCCCATGGCCGCGTGATTGAAGAGATTCCCGACGAGAAGTTCGCGCCGGTTCCGGGGAAAGACCTCTACGTCACCATCGATTCCGAGCTGCAACGCGCCGCCATTGAACGCTTCGGCGATGAGAGTGGCGCGGCCGTCGTGCTCGACATCGAAACCGGCGACGTGCTGGCCATGGTCTCCACGCCAGCCTTCGATCCCAATGATTTCGTCAACGGCATTTCAGGCACGGCCTATGCCGAGTTGCGCGACAATCCGCGCTCGCCGCTCTATCCCCGCGCCCATGGCGGCGTGTATCCGCCGGGCTCGACCTTCAAGATGGTGGTGGCAACGGCCGCGCTCGAATCCGGCGCCGTCAAGCCGACCGACCGCGTGCATTGCAACGGCTACTACCATTTCGGCAATCGTACCTGGCACTGCTGGAAAAAGGGCGGCCACGGCTCGATGGATATGCACAATGGCATCAAGCACTCGTGCGACGTCTATTTCTACGAGACAGCCCGGCGCACGGGCGTTGAACAGATCGCGGCCACCGCCCGCAAGTTCGGCTTCGGTGAAGCCTGGACGCTCGGCATGACCGGTGCGCGCGGCGGCCTTGTGCCCGATCCCGAGTGGAAACAACGGGTCATGGGCGAGCCCTGGTATGAGGGCGAGACCCTGAACTTCGGCATTGGCCAGGGCCAGCTTGGCGTCACGCCGCTGCAACTTGCCCTGATGACGGCGCGCATCGCCAATGAGGGCCACAGTTTCAAACCGAAACTGGTCGGCCTCGGCCCCAAGTCGGAAGATGACGGCATTCTCGACGCGCCGCTCGATGCCGAGATCATGCAGCGCATGAAGGCCGGCATGTTTGGTGTCACGTCCGAAGGGGGCGGCACGGCCTATCGCTCGGGCGATCTTGGCCTTGGCGGGCCGCGCCTCGCCGGCAAGACCGGTACCGCCCAGGTGCGCCGCATCACGAAAGCCGAACGCGACAAGGGCGTCCGCAAGGGCGTCAACATTGAGCGGGAATTGCGCGACCACGCGCTCTTCGTCGCCTATGCCCCGGCGGACGATCCGAAATATGCCATCTCTGTTGTTGTCGAGCATGGTGAAGGCGGCTCGTCGACGGCCGCACCTCTGGCGCGCGACATCCTCCATTTTGCCCTCAAGAACGATAGCCGCCGCAAGGCGGTCTATGGCAAGACAGCATCGATCACGCCAGCCGGGACGGGAGAGCCGACATGAGTCGCGACGGCTATACCGGTTTCAGTCGTGGCGAAGCCCGCACCCGCACCGCTCGTTCGCTCTCGTTCGAGAATGTCGGCGCGCTCGGCAAGCTGGCGAAACTGCCCTGGGGTTTCATCCTGCTGATCGTTGCCATGGCGCTCACCGGCGTCGCGATGCTCTATTCCTCCGCGCACACCAATCCGGGTGAAGCCAATCTCTGGCACCTGCAGCTGACGCGCTTCGGGATGAGCTTTGTCATGATGCTGGTCATGGCCCTCCTGCCTTTGTCACTCTGGCGCACATTGGCGATCCCGGCCTATGCTTTCACTATCGTTCTGCTCATCCTTGTCGAAGTGATGGGCGTTACGGGGGGCGGCGCGCAGCGCTGGTTGCAGATTGGCCCGGTCGCTGTCCAGCCGTCTGAATTTGCCAAACTCGCCACGACCATGGCGCTGGCCTGGTATTATGACCGCGTCATCACGCCGACATCCGGGCGAATTCTCATTCATATCGGCGCGCTCGTCATCATGCTGATTCCGGCCACACTGATTTTCAAGCAACCGGATTTCGGCACCACGCTCGCGCTGATTGCATCCGGCGGTGTGGTGATTTTCCTCGCGGGCCTGTCGCTGCGCGTCATCCTGTTCGGTGTGATTGCCGGTATCGCCGCGGTGCCGGGCATCTATTTCGTGCTGGCCGATTACCAGCGCGAACGCGTCGATACATTCCTGGCCCAAATGTCCGGCGAATCGACCAATGCGCTGGGTGAGAGCTACCAGATCGAACAGGGCCTGATCGCGATCGGCGGCGGGGGATTCAACGGCAAGGGGTGGCTCCAGGGCATCCAGTCCCAGCAGGACTATGTGCCCGAACAGCATACCGACTTCATCCTCACGGTGATCGGCGAGGAATTCGGCTTCCTCGGCACGACGACACTCCTGCTCGGTTTCGCGGTCATTCTCGGCTGGGCCTTCTATTCCGCATCCCAGTCGCAAAGCTGGTTCGGGCGCCTCGCCTCGGCCGGTGCGGCGGCGACGGTCGCGTTCTATATCGTGTTCAATGTCGGTATGGTTATCGGTCTCCTGCCGGTCGTCGGCATGCCCCTGCCGCTGATATCCTATGGCGGTACAGCCATGCTCACGACCATGGCCTGCTTCGGCCTGATCCTGTCGGCGCATATGCACAGGGACGAAAAACTCTCATCGACGGGGCTCATCTGACCCGCTAACAGAACCCAGAATTGATTTCTATGCCGCGAACGCTAGGGTCGCGCGAAAATAATTACCCGGGGAGAGGGAACATATGGCAGGCATTGGTCGCAAGACAGATACGTGGAGTTCGCGTTTCGGATTCATCATGGCGGCCATCGGCTCGTCGGTCGGTCTCGGAAATTTCTGGCGGTTTCCCTATACCGCAGGTGAAGAGGGCGGTGGCGCCTTCATCATGATCTACCTGTTCTGCGTCCTCCTGATCGGCCTGCCGCTCCTGATGGCGGAATATGCCATGGGCCGGAAATCCGGCATGTCGGCCATTGAGGGCTTCCAGTCGCTCGCCCGCGCCGAAAGCAAGAGCCAGAACTGGGGCATCGCGACCTGGATCGGTACGCTCACAGCCTTCTTCATCAGCACGTTCTACGTCGTGATTTCGGCCTGGCTGCTGGCCTTTTTCATTCAGTCCTTTGGCGGCTATTCCGGCATGGATGCAGCCGCGTCCGGCCAGAACTTCAACGACATGATCGGGCAGGGGGAACATCCACTTCGCTCGAAATGGTATATTCTCTTCCTTCTGGCCTGTTTCATTGGCGCAAATGTCTTCGTGGTCGGGCGCGGGGTCAAAGGCGGCATCGAGCGCGCTTCGACGATCCTGATGCCGGCTTTCTTCGTGATGCTTGTCATCGTCGTCGGGTTTGCCGTGATGAATGGCGACACGGCCCGCGCTGCGGCCTTCATCCTTGAGCCGAAATGGGAAGATGTCGGGTTCGGCACATTCCTCGCCGCCCTCGGTCAGGCCTTCTTCTCGATTGGCGTCGGTGTCGGCCTGATGGTCACTTACGGCGCCTACCTGTCGAAAGACACCAATATCCCGCGCTCCTCGCTGATCATTGTCGGGTCTGACACGCTGGTCGCGATGATCGCCGGTTTCGCCATCTTCCCGATCGTGTTTGCCGCAGGGCTTGATCCGGCTGGCGGGCCCAGCCTGTTCTTCGTTTCGATGCCGGTCGCGTTCGGTGCCATTCCGGGCGGAGAGATATTCGCTTCGGTCTTCTTTGCGCTCGCGCTTTTCGCGGCGTTCACGTCGGCGATTTCGCTGATGGAAGTCAGCGTCTCATGGCTCGAGGAACGTCAGGGCGTCACACGCTTCGGCGCGGCGCTCGGCATCGGCTTCTCGATGTTCATGATCGGCGCGGCTTACGTCTTCTCGCTCGAATATCTCGACTTCATGGACTTCATGACCGAAGGGCTCCTCCTGCCGCTCGGTGGCTTGCTGACGGTGACGTTCGCCGGCTGGATTCTCAGCCGGGACATGCTGACCTCGGAACTGGGCGAAGGCATGATCATGAATGTCTGGCGGTTCCTGATGCGCTGGTTCGTGCCGCCCTTCATCGCGATCATTCTGGTCTTCGGCTTCATGGACAAGATCCAGGACACGTACAACGTGCCGCTGCCCGGCATCCTGACCATGCTGCTCGGTCCCAACGTCGTCATGCCCACGGAATAGGGTCGCACCACGCCCTCACCACCCCCTTACCGCCTCCGTC
>NZ_JBBKXE010000143.1:0-5155 GCF_037969335.1 Hyphomonas sp.
TCGTGCGTGACTGCGACCGGGCGGGGGCCTTGATGAGCAATTCGGCGCGCGTGAGCTGCTTGTCATGGTTCGCGTCAAGTTGGGCAAACTCGCTGATCAGGCGCGCGCGGAATTCGGCCTCGGTCACCTGTCCGTCGAAATTCCTGTCAAACGCAATATGATTGGGCAGGGCGTCGGCATCGCCGAGGGCGTAGACGGACCATTCGGCCAGGGACAATGCCGAGACGGTGCGCGTGCCCATGGCCTGCCATTCCCGCGTGATGCCATTGGCCAGTTCGGCCTCGTCGATGACATGGTCGTGGTCGACATCCATACCGGCAAAGAGGAGCGCAATCGGTCTTGCGATCATGCCACCCTGCACGTTGGGGCGTTCGCGCTGTGTGTCATCATTGCGCTGTGGCTGGGGACGCGATGCGCAGGCAGTGGCGAGCAGGGCCGCAGCCAGGCAGGCGGCAGGCACCGCGATGCGGGATCGAAAATGGTTCATGTTTGGGGAGACCTTCAAGCGGATTTTGTATCCGGCTTGAACGAGGATAGACCCGCGATCCGTCGGTCACTTACGTATTTGTAATTTTGCCGGCCGGGATGAAAGCCCTGAGCGGGGTCAATCTGGCCGGCATTTTGTGCTAGGCTGGGCGTATTATACGCAGGTGGTCGTGGGCGGACGCTGACGGGCCTGCAAAGAGGGGACGAAACATGACAAGCAAACATATCCTGATGGCGGTCAGCGCCATTGCACTGACAAGCTGCAGCCATTTCCGGCATCATGAGCGCGAGCGCGGCGTGGCCGAGACCGCTGTGCCGGTTGAGGTGACGACACCTGCCGCCGAGAAGGTCGACGTGGCGACACTGGCGGGCGCGCCCTTGTTCGAAGGCATGGGCGATTTCCACCGCGAGATCACGACAAGCAGCCCGGACGCGCAGGCCTATTTCGACCAGGGCATGGTGCTGGCCTTCGGCTTCAATCATGCCGAGAGTATCCGTTCATTCCGTGCTGCGCAGAAACTCGATCCGGACTGCGCGATGTGCTTCTGGGGAGAAGCGCTGGCGACAGGGCCGAACATCAATGTTACCAGCAAGGGCAAGGCGGTTATGTCCGAAGCTGACCGCGTGTCGGCTTTTGCGGCGATCAACAAGGCGCTGGCCTTGAAGGACGGTGCGAGCCCGGACGAGCAGGCGCTGATCGCGGCGCTGGCGACGCGCTATAATGGCGATGCCACGACTCCGCGCGAGCCGCTGGACGTGGCCTATGCCGAGGCGATGGGGCAGTATGTGGCAGATCATCCCGAGGATGATGATGCCGCCGCGATGTATGCCGAAGCCTGGATGAACACGATGCCGTGGGATTACTGGTCTGCCGATGGCGAACCGAAGCCCGAGACGGTGAAAGTGATCAATACGCTGGAAGACATCATCGCGCGGTCGCCCGAGCACCCACTGGCGCTGCACCTTTATATTCACGCGGTCGAAGCCTCGCACAATCCGGGGCGGGCGGAAGATGAGGCGGACATGCTGGCCAACCTGGTTCCGGGGTCAGGCCACCTCGTGCATATGCCAGCGCACATCTACTGGCGTGTCGGACGCTACGACGACGCGGCGACCGCCAATATACGTGCGGCCAAGGTGGACGAGGATTATATCGCCCAGTGCAATGCGCAGGGTTTCTATCCGGCGCTCTACTATCCGCACAATATCCACTTCCTGTGGGCGGCCTCCAGCATGGCCGGCCAGCGCGACATGGCGATCAGTACGGCGCATAAACTGGCCGACAATGTGCGGCTGGAACAGATCGAGCAATTCCCGACCATCGAATTCTTCAAGACGGTGCCGATGCTGGCACTGGTGCAGTTCGGGCAGTGGGAGAAAATTCTGACGCTTGAGCAGCCGCCGGAGCAACTCGATTACTCCAATGCGATCTGGCACTACGCGCGCGGCGTTGCGGCGGCGCGGACGGGCAATACGGAAACCGCGAATGCAGAACGCGAGAAGCTGGCGACCCTGAAAGGCAGTGTGCAGATCAGCTTCCTCGATACTGCGGACTATCCGGCGAGCACGTTGCTGACGATCGCCGACGAACTCCTGCTGGGCGAGATTGCCAGTGTCGAAGCGCGTCACGATGAGGCGATCGCGCATTTCTCGGCAGCGGTCGAGGCACAGGATTCGCTGCCCTATACCGAACCGCCCTTCTGGTATTACCCGACGCGGCAATCGCTGGGTGAGGCCCATATCGCGGCAGGCCAGTTTGCCGAGGCCGAAGCGGTCTATCGCAAGGACCTGGAAGACTATCCGCACAATGGCTGGTCGATGTCGGGACTGATGAAAGCGCTGACCGCACAGGGCAAGACCGACGAGGCCGCTGAAATGAAGCACATGTTCGACATTGTCTGGCGCAAGTCGGACGTGACGCTCGACGGGTCGCGGCTCTAGGCCAGCGTCGCGGCCATCTCGTCACAGGTTGCGAGCAGGCGGGCAATGTCCTGCTCGCGGCTGAGACGGTGGTCGCCATCCTTGATGAGGGTGATGGCCAGGTTGCTGGTTGTCAGCGCATCAACGAGGCGGGCGGCGTGGGTCCATGGCACGTCGGAATCCTGCATGCCCTGGAGGATGCGGACCGGGCCGTCAAAGCCGATCGGCTTGTCGAGGATCTGCCATTGGCGGCCGTCCTCGATGAGGGCGCGGGTGATCGTGTAGGGTTCATCATAGTCTGACGGGCGCAGCGTGAAGCCCTGTTCCATGATCTCGGCCTGTGCCTCGGCTGAGAATTCGGGCCACATCAGCTTTTCGGTAAAGTCCGGCGCGGGCGCGATCAGGACGAGGCCTTTCACGCGGTCCGGGCGGGCGAGGGCGGCGAGCAGCGCCATCCAGCCGCCCATGCTGGAGCCGACAATCACGAGCGGCCCGTCTGTCTGGCTGTCGATGGCGGCCAGCGCATCGGCGCGCCACTGGCTGACCGTGCCGTCTTCAAAGGCGCCGTCCGACTCGCCATGACCGGAATAGTCGAAGGCCAAAAAGCCATGGCCCGTCCGATTCGCCCAGTCTTCGAGCCGGAGAACCTTGGTGCCGCTAATGTCGGACTTGAAGCCGCACATCCAGACGAATGTGAGCTTGCCAGTGCTGGCGGGATTGTGGCGAAAGGCGAGGCGCCTGCCCTCAGGGCTGGTGAAATAGGACGTTGTCATCGCCCTTCCGTTCCTTCATCTGTTTCCCCTGTCAAGCGAGCGAGGGGCGAGAGCGGCTTTGGACGATTTCCCGGACATGACCGGCAAGACCATCCTGCAGGTGGCGCCAGAGCTTTCAGCAGGGGGCGTGGAACGCACTGTGCTGGAAGTGACCGAAGCAATTATTGCGGCCGGCGGCCGCGCCCTGCTGGCCAGCAAAGGCGGCCGGCTGGAAGATGAGTTTGCGGCGCTGGGCGGCGAACTGTTCCCGATGGATGCCAAATCGAAGAACCCGATCACGCTCAAGCTGAACCAGCGTAAACTGGAGCGCCTGATCGCGCGCGAGAATGTCAGCCTTGTGCATGCCCGATCACGCGCGCCGGCCTGGAGCGCCTATTGGGCCGCGCAGGCGGCAGGTGTGCCCTTCGTGACGACTTATCATGGCGCCTATTCGGGCAAGACACGGCTGAAGCGGGCCTATAATTCCGTGATGGCGAAAGGCGACCTCGTGATCGCCAATTCGAACTGGATCGCGGCACATGTGCATGCCGAGCACGGCCTCGCAGAGGACAGGATTGTCACGATCCCGCGCGGCGTGGACTTCGCCGAATTCGATCCGGTGGCGGTGACGCCGTCGCGGATCGCGGCGGTCAGGCAGCGCTGGGGCATTGCGGGCGATCCGCGTGTGACGCTGCTCCTGCCGGGACGGCTGACCGAGTGGAAGGGCCAGCTTGTGGCCATCGAGGCGCTGGGGCTGATGTCGGTGCAGGAGCTGAAGGGCCTTGTCCTTGTGCTGGCGGGCGATCCGCAGGGCCGGGCGGCCTATGTCACCCGGCTGGAAGATGCGATCCTGGACTACAAGCTGGGTGGCACGGTGATCCTGGCCGAACATGAGCGCGACATGCCGGCGGCCTGCCTGGCCGCGGATATCGTGCTGACACCGTCGATCCGGCCGGAAGCCTTCGGGCGTGTGGCGGTCGAAGCCTCGGCCATGGGGCGGCCTGTGATCGTGGCCGATCATGGCGGCGGGCGTGAAACCGTGATCGAGGGCGAGACGGGCGCGCGAGCCGAGCCGGGCGATCCGGCGGCGCTGGCCGGGGCGATCCGGGCTTTCCTGGACGTCGGTGCATCGGCCCGGGCGGGCATGGGAAAAGCCGGCCAGGCGCATGCGCGCGCGCATTTCTCCAAGCAGGGGCTTCAGGCGGCGACGCTTAATGTCTATAAGCGTTTGCTGGAGTAGGGACCTAGTAAGCAGGGATGGCGAAAGCAGACGTACCGATGAGCCCGGCTAATCCCGGCGCCAAGGCCAAGGAAGTGCTCGTTATCAAGCTGAGCGCGCTGGGCGACTTTGTGCTGGCTCTGGGCGCGATGAAGGCGGTGCGCGAGATGCACCCGTCGGCGCGGATCACATTGCTGACGACGCCTTTCTTCGAGGAATTCGCGAAACTCTGCCCCTATGTCGACCGGATCGAGACCGATGGCCGGCCGGAAGGCATGAAGGCCACGGGCGCCCTGATCCAGCGTATCCGCAAGATGAACTATGATATTATCTACGATTTCCAGACCAGCGGCCGGACGAAGAACTATTTCACCGCGCTGAGCCGGTCGGGCAAGACGCCGCTCTGGTCGGGCCACCATGAGCGGGCGGCCTTCTTCCATGACAATGCCGAGCGCGGGAAGATGCACTCGATTGACCGGCTGGCCGAGCAGCTGGAAGTGGCAGGCGTTGCGCCGGAAGGCCGGTGGCTGGGCACCAGTGCGCCCTTCCCGGACCTGTCCTGGGTACGCCACAAGCTGGGCGACACGCCGCGCCTGCAGCCGGCCTATTTCGCCCTGACCGATCCTTATATGCTGCTCATCCCGGGTGCATCGGAGCACCGGGAGGCCAAGCGCTGGCCGGAAGAGCATTATGCCGAACTGGCGACGCGGATTGCCGATGCGGGCATCATGCCGGTGATCATTGGCGGCAAGGCGGAAGGCCCGCTGGCGCATAATAT
>NZ_JBBKXE010000144.1:0-10993 GCF_037969335.1 Hyphomonas sp.
AAGGAGAGGCCCGATGGGCAAGGCAAAGTTTGAACGCAACAAGCCGCACGTGAACATCGGCACGATTGGACACGTTGACCATGGCAAGACGACGCTGACGGCGGCCATTTCGATGGTCCTGGCCGAGGCGTCTGGCGGCGAAGCCAAATCGTATGCCGACATTGACTCGGCGCCTGAAGAAAAGGCCCGTGGCATCACGATCAACACGGCGCACGTCGAGTATGAGACGGCCAACCGTCACTATGCCCACGTCGACTGCCCCGGCCACGCTGACTATGTGAAGAACATGATCACCGGTGCGGCGCAGATGGACGGCGCGATCCTGGTTGTGAACGCGGCTGACGGCCCGATGCCGCAGACCCGCGAGCACATCCTGCTGGCCAAACAGGTCGGCGTGCCGTCGATGGTTGTCTTCCTGAACAAGGTCGACCAGGTCGATGATGCCGAGCTGCTGGAACTGGTCGAGATGGAAGTGCGCGAGCTCCTGAACTCGTACGACTTCCCGGGCGACGATATCCCGATCATTGCCGGTTCGGCACTGGCAGCTGTCGAAGGCCGCAATCCTGAAATCGGCAAGGACAAGGTCCTCGAGCTGATGCAGGCCGTTGATGACTATATCCCGACGCCAGAGCGTCCGCTGGACAAGCCATTCCTGATGCCGGTCGAAGACGTGTTCTCGATCTCGGGTCGCGGTACGGTTGTGACCGGCCGGGTCGAGCAGGGCATCGTCAAGGTTGGCGAGGAAATCGAGATTGTCGGCATCCGTCCGACCGTCAAGACGACCTGTACCGGCGTTGAAATGTTCCGCAAGCTGCTCGACCAGGGCCAGGCTGGCGACAATATTGGTGCGCTGCTTCGCGGTGTTGACCGTGAAGGCGTCGAGCGCGGCCAGGTTCTCTGCAAGCCGGGTTCGATCACGCCGCACACGACGTTCGAAGCCGAAGCCTATATCCTGACCAAGGAAGAGGGTGGCCGTCACACGCCGTTCTTCACCAATTATCGTCCACAGTTCTACTTCCGCACGACCGACGTGACGGGCGTGGTGACGCTGCCGGCCGACAAGGAAATGGTGCTTCCGGGCGATAACGTGAAAATGGATGTCGAGCTGATCCAGCCGATCGCCATGGACAAGGGCCTGCGCTTCGCCATCCGCGAAGGCGGCCGTACCGTCGGCGCCGGCGTGGTGTCCGAAATCAAGAAATAGGCTGGAAACAGCTACGACAAGACAAAGGCCGCTTCCGCAAGGAGGCGGCCTTTTTCATTGTGCGGGATTTCGGGGCGCTCTCGCGGCAGCTTTTGGCAATTGTCTGAACCTTCTATCTTGCAGCGCGCGCCCATTTGGGGCAAACCACCGCTTCGCCTGTAGGGGTATAGCTCAGTTGGTAGAGTACCGGTCTCCAAAACCGGGTGTCGTAAGTTCGAGTCTTACTGCCCCTGCCAGGCGTCAATCATCCGGAAAAGTCGCATGGCGTGCCGCGTCGGCCTGACAAGATCATGCGAGTGCCAGGGATTCCTGTTTCAGAGCGATCAACATGTCGTGGACGACTGTTTCGCTGCGCGAGACCACGCTGGACACAAGTTCGTGGGAAAAGGTCGAGCCGCTGAACCAGGTGTTGTTGTGCCCCTGAACGCGCCGGAGATCGCCGAAAAGCCCGGTCGCGACGGCCTCAGGCCTGTATTGCGGAAAATATTGCCAGGTTTTCTGGAATACGACGTTGTTGATCGTGAACCCGTGCAAAGCGGCGTCGGCAAAGAGAATTTCGCGCAATTCGCCCGAGGTCAGGCCGTCTGAGAACTGGCCGGTAACATATAGGCGCCCGCCCATATCCGAACTCTCACCTTCCGCGCGTCCACCGAGGATCGCGCCGCGCAGGGAACTGTCCTTCGAAGCCCGGGAGTACCCGATGACCTGGTGCCCGGTGAACCAGTCATTCGAGGCGATCAGCGTGGTCGTGTAGTTCTTCCAGTCGATACTGTCGGCGACGCGCTGTTCGAGCGAGCTGGCATCGGCAATAGCAGTGAAGAGTTGCATCGGGATCGTCGACACAATTGCGTCGAACGCTTGTTCGGTATCGCGCGTGTGGATCACCGGTTTGGGGCCGGACCGGTCGATCCCGATCACGGGCGTGGCGAGTCGTACATCAAGCGGCCTGGCAAACCGCTCCCAGAACGTCGTCCAGCCCTGTTCGGGCATGTGCAGGTCATTCAGCACACCAGACAGGAGGTATTGGAAGTCGCACCATTGGACAGTCTGGCCGATCGTGGCCTCGTCGACATAACCGTATCCCTGCGTTGTCTGGATGCGATGCATCGCAAGTTCGATCTTGGGGATGTTAAGTGCGCGGACCCATTCGATCGTCGATAGTGAGGCTTCCTGCATGACTTCCGGGTCGTCAGGCCGCGCGCGAATCGCTTTGCGCAGCGCGCCAGCCTTGCGGATGAACCGCGTGACCTGCAGGGGCAGCGGGACGCCGGGGCCCTGCTTGACGTACTCATAGACGGATTGGCCGTCGAATCGGGCTTCTCCGAGCCGTTTCAAGCTGATGTCATTGGCTTTCATCCAGCCCTTGATCATCGTGTGGGACCGCGTTGTGTAGCACGTGCCCATTTCGTTCAGGTTGTCGCCGTTAAGGATGGAAAACGACTTTCCGCCGATCCGGCCATCGGCTTCGAAGATAACGGGTCGGATCCCCCGTTCCTGCAGGAAATGCGCAGCGCTGAGGCCGGCAGGTCCGGCCCCGATGATCGCGATCTTATATCCGTTCTCGGTGGCCAAGATGTGTTCCACGAACCCTAATTGTTAACGAAAGTATTGGTACTCTCATAAAGTTAGCCCTTGGTGACAAGGCTCATATTCATCTTATCGCGGTATTCAAACTTCATGCCGACAACCGGATCGCAAAATTCCTTTCTGAAGTATTTGCTGCAGCGCAAGCATCCAAATGCGACTGCGGTGGATCGCGTCGTGTTGCTCGAACAGCATTTGGCCTTCGCAAGTCACACCGCCACCATGGCTGGCGTGATGATCGTGAATTCAACTGCTACCACAATGATGATCACGCAGAGCATTGCCAATACATCAATGCGCTATTGGTTGTTCCTGAATTGGGCACTGGCTGCGGTACTGATTATCGACTCGCTGCTCAAGCGCAGTCTTTCGCGGCCGACTGTCGTGAGTGGACGCTATCTGCGACGGTCCGAGTGGCTGGCATACGTGTTCGGCGCGGCATGGGGGTCGCTGCCTTTCTTCATCGGCGGTTCTGACCCGCGTACGGCGGTCCTCTACGGCGCACTGCTGATTCTACCGATGATCGCCGGCATGTCGGCACTCTTGCCTGCCGTGCCAAGGGTCGCGCTGCGATATTCTGCGACTGCCGTGTTCACACTGCTCCTTTACGCAGCGTTGTCGACGGCAAATTCGGGCATCGCGATTTCCCTTATGGTCCTCGTTTTCGCGCTGGCCGTCTATTTCGGTATGAAACGAACCTATCTGACCTTCGTCTCCAACGTTGAGTCCCGAATCCAGGCGACCGAATCACACGAAATCCTCATTGGCGCGCTGAATGCCAGCGGCCAGGCGTTTGCCTATCTCGACGCCAACGGGACCGTTCTGGTTCAAAACGACCTCCACAAAGCGTATTTCTCCGGCACGGAAAGCGATCTGACGACCGGTTCGCGCCGCCTTCCCAAGGCGGGCGAAAGGTACTGGCAGAAGTCTGTCGAGAAGGTGCCGAATGGTGGGCATGTTATTCTCCATACCGATGTCACCAATCTTGAACAGAGCAAGCGGGACATCGAGGTCGCGAAGGAAGAGGCCGAGACCGCTGATGCCGCCAAGACCCGCTTCCTGAACTCGATGAGCCGAGAACTGAAAGTGCCACTCGACGTGATTGTCGGGTGTTCAGGCCTGATGGGCAGCGATTCAAATATTCCGTTCGATGAGCGCGAGTTCCGCGGCTATGCCGACCAGATCCGCAAGCATGCGTCTTATCTTGGAGGAATCATCGACCAGATCATCAGCTTCTCGAAGCTGAACCGTGAAGCCGTGACGGCGGATGAGGAAGTGGTTGAACTGTCGGAGATCATCAACAGTGCCGTTGGGCGCGTACGGCTGGCGTCGCCGGGGTATTCTGACGTGCCGTTGCAGGTGAATATCGAGCCGGGACTGCCCCAGGTTTACTACGACCGCACTGCGCTGGAGCGGATTGTCCTGAACCTCGTGACCAACGCCTTTGAGCATGGGTCCGCGTCGCCGATTTCCGTCAAGGTTTCGCGTATTGTGGGCCGGGGCATATTGCTGATGGTGAGGGATCGCGGATCAGGCATGCGCAAGGAAGATCTCGACAAGGCATTCGAGCCATTTTTCCAGAGCACGCGCACAAATGAACTGAAGAATGGTCGCGGCGTTGGTCTTGGCCTGTCAGTCAGTCGCAAGCTGGCGCGCCAGCATGATGGCGATGTTTTGCTCGACAGCCAGGAAGGCCGCGGCACCAGCGCATTTCTCGTAATTCCTCCAAGCCGTTGCGTCTCAGCCACCGACCACCAGAACAATCCTGCGGCCCGCGAGACGTCCTGACTGCGTGTCAGGCAATGCGGCTCGTTTCCATGGAATGCGCACGACCGATTTCAGATTCGGCGATCATGGCCTGAAACTGTGGGGTGATGGCTGGGCTCTGCTCGGGCGCGCCGAGTTCTTCAGCGATGCCGCTGATCGCCACGGCGCTGCCTTTCCGTCCAATGATGCGCGCCAGCATGCTGCTGACAGCAACCCGTTCCGTGCCGGCGAACACTTCATGGACATAGCAGACATAATTGTCCTGCCATCCGACGATTGATGTGACGACTTCGACTTTTTGCGGGAATCGCAGCGCGCCTGTCTGACGAATGGATTCAGCCTGAATGATGGGAAGCCAGCCATTCCGGCGAATGAGACGCCCGAGACCAATCCGAATGACGGAGTTGATGGTCGCAAGGTCAGTATACGACCGGATCCGATGCAAGGGAACAGCTTGCGCGAACGCATGATCGGTCATCCAGACGCGGAGGCCGATACGTGTCGGTTCCAGCGGGCCGCCAGCGGGCTGCCCGCGCAAGGCGGACAGCAAGATGAACATGAATCGCGCAAACAGATTCAACTGGGTTCCTTCCGGACTGACTGGGCCACGGGCCTGGATTTTTGCCGCTGTCGTCCGGAGGCTCGGCCAACCGGAAGCGTGTCCTAGTTTTCGACAGTATCAGACAATACCGCGTAGCGCCCACCATGAAATAAAAGCGGGCGGGCTTCATGATCGGCGGCAATGCGAATTACTTCGCCCAGAAAAATGACGTGGTCGCCACCATCATGCTGCGCATACGTCCGGCATTCCAACCGCGCTGCGCTTCCGGGCAGGATAGGCACGCCGCCTTCGCCCGGTTCAAATTCCATGCCTTCAAACTTGTCCACATCGCTCATGGCGAACCTGCGCGACAAGCTGGATTGGTCCTCACGCAAGATATGAACGCAAAAGTGCCGGGCTTCCTGAAATGCCTTGAGGTTGCGCGATGCCCGGCTCAGAGACCAGAGGATCAGGGGCGGGTCCACGGATACGGAATTGAAGCTGTTGGCAGTAACCCCGAAAGGCAAGCCGTCTTTATTGCGCGCCGTGATGACGGTGACGCCTGTAACAAACAACCCAAGAGCGTCGCGAAATGTACGGGTATCAAATTCCATATTCCACCGTCTAAGTCGGTTTCGCCGCATGGCAAAGCCGATTTTCCCGTTCGTCAAGCTGCGTTGACCCGCGTGAGGAATGCCGTTGAATGCGCAAATCAGCGCGGCTCGACGCTTCCGGGCCCACGTCAGCACGAGGTATCCAGCATATGGCCGACCACACGCAAGACCCATCGGACCCGTCCGGGGAAGTGCCTGATCCCTGGTGGCGTGGCGCCGCGATCTACCAAGTCTATCCCCGGAGTTATCTCGACACGAATGGCGATGGGATTGGCGATTTGCCGGGAATAACCCGGAAGCTTGGATACATCGCATCACTTGGCGTGGCGGGAATCTGGATATCGCCATTCTTCACGTCGCCGATGAAGGATTTCGGCTACGACGTGTCGGACTATTGCGACGTTGATCCGATTTTCGGCACGCTTGACGATTTCGACCGGCTGATTGCGGCGGCGCATGTCGAAGGACTGCGTGTCATCATCGATCAGGTCATGTCCCATACATCGGATGCGCATGACTGGTTCAGCGAGAGCCGCGCGGACAGGACGAATGCGAAAGCGGACTGGTACGTGTGGCGGGATGCAAAGCCGGACGGGACTCCGCCCAATAATTGGCAGGCGGTATTCGGAGGTGCCGCCTGGACGTGGGATGCGCGGCGCCAGCAATATTACATGCACAATTTCCTGCCGAGCCAGCCGCAACTCAACCTGCACAATCGAGAGGTCCAGGACGCCCTGCTTGCCGCGGCGCGCTTCTGGCTCGAACGCGGCGTCGACGGGTTCAGGCTCGACGCGATCAATTTTTCAATGTTCGATCCGGCTTTTCGCGACAATCCTGCATGGGATGTCGGTGATCGCACGATAACGCGACCGCATGACTTCCAGCACCATGTTCATAACAAGTCACACCCCGGCATCCCCACATTTTTGGAGCGCGTCCGCGCGCTGACCGATGAATTCGGCGCGGTATTCACCGTGGCGGAAGTCGCAGGCGCGGACCCGTTGCCCGAGATGAAAGCCTTCACGGCTGGCGATGGTCGATTGAGCTCGGCCTACAATTTCGACTTTCTCTACGCCTCCACATTGACGCCCGGACGCGTGAAACGCGCTCAATCGAACTGGATGGGCCCCTTCGACGAGGGATGGCCGTCCTGGGCCTTTTCGAACCATGACGCGCCGCGTTGTGTGAGCCGCTGGTATGACGGACCCGACCGGGCCCGGTTCGCAAAACTGACAAATGCGCTCCTGCTCAGCCTGCGCGGCAATCCGATCCTCTATCAGGGCGAAGAGCTGGGCTTGCCGCAGGCCGAAATTCCGTTTGAACAATTGCAGGACCCCGAGGCGATCGCGAACTGGCCCCGCACATTGGGCCGCGACGGGGCTCGCACGCCGATGCCATGGACCCATGACGGCCACGCGGCGGGATTCACGACGGGCACGCCGTGGCTGCCAGTGGGGCAGGGGCATGCCGCTGTGGCGGCGGACGTGCAGGAGACAAAGCCAGACTCGGTCCTGAATTTTACGCGGCACGTGCTGAACCTTCGGGGATCGTCCCCGTCTCTGACCCTTGGTGACATCGCATTCGAGGATGTAGAGCTGCCGCTGCTGGTGTTTCGGCGCGTGCGGGGCGACGACACGGTGCTCTGCGTGTTCAATCTCGGCGCCGAATCCCGGCTGCGCCCCGATTGCATGCCGTCAGGCGCGACCGTATTGGCAGAGTCCGGATGGGGTGGTGAATTTTTAGGCGACGTGCCGGAATATTCCGTTTGGATGGGGCGCCTCTGAGCAATCCGCATTCGAACATGACAGGATCGATCCGAAGGGCCGAAAAGGCCTGCGGATCGGAAGACCTAAATCAGTGCGTGACGCTGGCGCATGAGAGCGCCAACATGAGCATTTTTGGCGCCATTGCCAAAATACTATACTCAGAATCGCATTCTTGCGGCATGCGAGAATTTGAATGCGCGGGGAGCGTCCACGATGGCCAAATTCATACCTGTTGATCCGTTCGATATCGTCATATTTGGTGGCACAGGTGATCTCTCCCGGCGCAAGCTGTTGCCGGCGCTCTATCACCGCTGGCTGGACGGCCAGATTCCGGAGACAAGCCGGATTGTCGGCACGGCGCGTTCGGAGCTTTCCACCAAAGCCTATCGTGACATGGCGCGCGAGGCCTGCGAGACGGCGTCCGGCAAGAGTTGGGATGCCAAGGCGTGGAAAGGGTTCGAAAAGCTCGTCGAATATGTCTCGATTGATGCCACCGATCCCGAAGCCGACTGGCCGACCCTCAAATCGAAACTGTCCGATGAGCCAGGTCGACCGTGCGTCTTCTATCTGGCGACGTCGCCGCGTCTGTATGTCGGCATCTCAGAGGCGCTCGGGCGGGCTGGCCTGGCGACGGAAAATGCACGCGTCGTGCTCGAAAAGCCGATCGGTACAGACCTTGAGTCGGCCCGCGAAATCAATGACGGTGTCGGCGCCGTGTTTGCCGAGCGCCAGGTTTTCCGCATCGACCATTACCTTGGCAAGGACACGGTCCAGAACCTGATGGTCCTGAGATTTGCCAACATGTTGTTCGAGCCGCTCTGGTCTCGCAATTATGTCGACCATGTCCAGATCACAGTGGCCGAGGATCTCGGGCTTGAGGGCCGGGCGGATTATTATGACAAGTCCGGCGCGTTGCGTGACATGGTCCAGAACCATATGCTCCAGTTGCTCTGCCTGACGGCGATGGAGCCGCCCAACCATCTCGATGACGACGATATCAGGACGGAGAAAATCAAGGTGCTGAACGCGCTGGTGCCGATCACGGGCGAGGCGGCGCGGCGGGTGACGGTGCGGGGCCAATACAAGGCTGGCGTACGCGGCGATGAGCCTGTGAAAGGCTATGTCGACGAGTTGAGCAGCGGCGCCGCCAGCACTACGGAAACCTTTGTCGCGATCAAGGCATCGATCGACAACTGGCGCTGGGCCGGTGTGCCGTTCTACCTCAGAACGGGGAAGCGCTTGCCTTATCGCCATTCCGATATCGTGATCCAGTTCAAACCGACCCCGCATTCGCTGTTCGGCGAAGGCAATGACGCCGTGAACCGGCTGGTCATTCGGCTTCAGCCGGATGAAGGCGTCCGCCTCTATGTGCAGATCAAGGAACCGGGTCCCGGCGGCCTGCGTGTGAAGTCCCTGCCGCTGAACTTGTCTTATGCTGAAAGCTTTACCGTGCGCTATCCGGATGCCTACGAGCGATTGCTGATGGATGTTGTGCGAGGCAATTTGTCCCTGTTCATGCGCCGCGATGAGGTTGAGGCTGCCTGGAAATGGGTCGATGGCTTGATCGATGCCTGGGATCGTTACGGCGATGCGCCGGACCTCTACGCCGCTGGCAGCAACGGACCGCTCGCCGCCGCCATGATGATGGACCGCGACGGTCGCGAATGGTTTGAAGGACAATAGCTTGATGAAGCACGAATTTCTGGAGCATTCGAGTCGAGACGAGGCCGCTGATTTTGCCGCGCGCATGGCTGTGGGCGTTCTGTCGGCTGTGATCGAGGAGTCCGGAAAAGCGAGTTTCATGGTGTCGGGAGGATCGACCCCCGCGCCCGTGTTCGACCGGCTTGCGCAGGCGGATATGGCGTGGAACCGCGTGACCGTCGGTCTTGTCGACGAGCGCTGGGTCAGCCCGGTCGATCCGGGATCGAATGAGCGCCTGGTGCGCAGTCATTTGCTGACAGGCAAAGCAGGAGCTGCGGGATTTGTGCCGATGAAGACGGCCGCGCAGACAGCCGCGGCAGCGGTAGCCGACCGGAACCTTGCCTATGGGCCGCATTGCGACCCGATTGACCTGATCCTCCTGGGCATGGGGACTGATGGGCATACCGCGAGCTGGTTTCCAAATGCGGGTGGCCTGAAAGGCGCCATGCATGCCAGGCAAGGAGAGGTCGTCGCCGCGATTGATGCGACCGGCTGTCCGGTCGCCGGGGACGTGACGGAACGGCTCACGCTGACCGGGCCGGCGATCATCGATTCTGACGCCGCCATCCTCTTGATTTTCGGTGACGAGAAGCGGGACGTGTTGACGTCGGCTCTCAAATCGGAACCCGACGATCAGCCTATCCGTTTCGCCGTTGATGGGCTCGGCCCCCGCCTCACAATCATATGGGCACCATGATAACTCACATGCATCCCGCCATCGCGTCTGTCACAGACCGCATTCGTCTTCGGTCCAAGGACACACGCGCCACGTATCTGGAGATGATTCGGGCGCGTCGCCCGGACGGGTTTGCGCGGATGAAGATGACGGAGGGCAACCTGGCCCATGCGTCGGCTGGCTGTGCGGTGATGGAGAAGGCGGAACTGCTCGGCGGCGGCTGGCCCAATATCGGGATCATCACGTCGTATAATGACATGCTGTCGGCGCATGCGCCGTTCGAGCATTATCCGGACATCATTCGCAAGGCGGCGCGCGACGCGGGCGCGATTGCGCAGGTGGCGGGCGGTGTGCCGGCGATGTGCGATGGCGTCACGCAGGGCCAAGAGGGCATGGAGCTTTCGCTGTTTTCGCGCGACGTGATCGCAATGGCGTCAGCGATCGGGCTGAGCCATGACGTTTTCGACGCCGCGCTGCATCTCGGCGTCTGTGACAAGATTATTCCGGGACTCGTGATTGCGGCGCTTCGTTTCGGCTGGCTGCCATCGGTCTTCGTGCCTGCGGGGCCAATGCCGTCCGGCCTGCCCAATCCCGAGAAGGTCCGCATTCGCCAGCTGTTTGCCGAGGGCAAGGTGGACCGCGAGGAATTGCTCCGCGCGGAAGCCGAGAGCTATCACACGCAGGGCACCTGTACGTTCTACGGAACGGCCAATTCCAACCAGATGCTGATGGAAGTCATGGGCCTGCACCTGCCGGGCGCGGCCTTCACCAATCCCGGCACGCCGCTGCGCGAGGCGCTGACGCGCGCTGCGACGCATCGTGCCGCCGCGATTACCGCGCAGGGCGACGATTACAGGCCAATGGGCGAATTGATCGACGAGCGGTCGGTCGTGAACGGGATTGTCGGCCTGATGGCGACCGGCGGGTCGACCAATCACGCGCTGCACATCCCCGCCATGGCAGCGGCTGCGGGCATCCAGGTCACGCTGGAGGACTTCGCCGAAATCAGTGCGGTGACGCCCTTGCTGGCACGCATCTATCCGAACGGACCTTCGGATGTGAACCATTTCCATGCGGCTGGCGGAATGGGTTTCCTCGTCCGCGAATTGCTGGGGGCAGGGCTTATGGATGGGGGTGCGC
>NZ_JBBKXE010000145.1:0-9606 GCF_037969335.1 Hyphomonas sp.
GATTATGACACGCCCGATGGCACCGGCGTGCGCGACTACCTGCATGTCGTGGACCTGGCCCGGGCGCATGTCTTGGCGCTGGAGCGGTTCGAACGCGAGCCGGGGGCGATTACGGTCAATCTCGGTACCGGACACGGCACATCCGTTCTCGAGCTGGTTTCGGCCTTCGAGGCCGCGAGCGGACGCAAGGTGCCGATGAATTTCGGGCCCCGGCGCTGCGGCGACATTGCCGCGTTCTGGGCCGATCCGAGCCAGGCTGAAGCGTTGCTGGGGTGGCGGGCCGAATACAGCCTGGCCGAAATGTGCCGCGATCAATGGGCATGGCAAAGTCAAAACCCGAACGGCTTTGAGCTGGCCTGACTTCGCAATAAATTTTCTGACCGACGCAACGTTTGCCGTTTTGCGGCCTTAATCCTTTGGGAAACAGGGCTATCAACCAGAATGGAACTCCAGACATGCTGAATCAAAAGACACTGATCGCTGCGATGGGGGCCTGCGTGCTTGCGCTTGCACCGGCTGCCTGTGCGCAGATGCCAACGACAACCAAGGGGGCTTCAATGGCCGAGATGGGGCACCCGATGATGAATCCGAATTCAATCCAGCCTGAAACGACGCTGGACATTTCCGCTGAAGGCGAAGTGATGCGCGCGCCTGACATAGCCTATATCACGGCAGGCGTGCAGGCCGATGCCGAGACGGCCAGGGCAGCAATGCAGCAGCAGGCCAATGCCATGACGGGTGTCTTCGATGCGCTGGCCAAGGCCGGCGTCGCCAAGAAGGACATGCAGACTTCGAACTTCTCGCTGCAGCCGCGCTATACCTATGTCGAGATTGATGAGGGCAAGGGCCGCACCCGCGGCGAGCAGCGGCTCGATGGCTACACCGCCTCCAACCAGCTGACCGTGAAGGTGCGTGATCTCGACAATCTCGGGGCGACGATGGATAGCCTGGTTTCGGCCGGCGGCAACACGTTCTCGGGCATCAACTTTGCCCTCGACAATGATGATGAAGTGCGCGCCGAAGCCCGCCGTAAGGCCATGGAAAGTGCGATGTCCAAGGCCGAGCTCTATGCGGGAGCAGCTGGCCTCAAGGTCGCCCGTATCGTGACCATTTCGGAAGGTGGCGATTACAGCCCGCAGCCGATGGCCATGATGTCGCGCAGCAAGGAAATGGCGATGGATGCCTCGACCCCGATCTCAGGTGGCGAAGTCGGCTACACGGCGCGTGTGAACGTGACGTTCGAACTTGTGAAATAGGCCAGATCCAACGTGAAGGCCTGAATGGCGGCAGTTCCTGACGGGGCTGCCGTTTTTCGTGGGTGAATTCGGTCAGACATAGCCTTCGGCGAGCAGGTCTTTCATGTCGATGATGCCGATGGGGCGACCGTCTTCCACGACGAAGGCGTTGGAGATGCGGTGTTCGCTGAGGCGTTTGATGACGACGGCCAAGCGTTCTTCCGGCGAGATGGTGCGCGGATCGGGGGTCATGACGGAGGCGGCGTCGCCGCCGAGCTTGCCTGCCAGCATGGCGCGGCGCAGGTCTCCGTCTGTGACCATGCCGACGATGCGGCCATCCATGCCCAGGACTGCGACGCAGCCCTTTCTGCCTTCTGAGACGGCGAGGATCACGTCCTGCACACCGGCGTCTGTTGTGACGACGGGGATATCGTTGGGACGATCGGCGATGTAATCGCCTGCGGTCTGCAGTGAGCGGCCCAGCTTGCCGCCCGGATGGCGGCTGCCAAAATCTTCCCGGCTGAAGCCGCGCCGGTCCATCAGGAGGATCGTGAGGGCGTCACCCAAAGCCAGGGCCATGGTCGTGGACGATGTAGGCGCCAGACCATTGGGGCAGGCCTCGGCCACTGTGGGCATGTGCAGCACGACGTCGGACAAGCGACCGAGGGTCGAGTCGGGTGCGCGGGTCATGCCGATGACCGGGATGGCATGGCTGCGGCAGTAACGCAGGAGGTCGACCATCTCACGGCTTTCGCCGGAATAGGATATGGCGAGCACGACCGATCCCGGCGCGATCATGCCGAGGTCGCCATGGCTGGCTTCGGTCGGGTGAAGGAAGAACGAGGGCGTGCCCGTGGAAGCGAGGCTGGCGGCGATCTTCTGGCCGATATGGCCCGATTTTCCGACGCCGGCGACGATCACATAACGATCCGTGGCCATGATGATATCGGCGGCCCGGACAATGGTCTCGTCAATGCCGGCTTCGAGTTTCTCGAGCGCATCCCGCTCGATTCGGATGACATTGCGCGCGAGATCGATCTCTGACTCGGTTTTCAAGAACGACTCCCTAGAGGCTATGTGCACAGGCGTCTGCCCGATTGGGAGCGTTCGTCAAGCCTTGGCAGTGCGGATCGGCGTGCCGGGTCTATTGCGCGAACTGGCGGGATTCGTACTCGCTGACCGTAAAGGCGGGGCGTCCTGCGGGGATGACAACGGTCGCGCCTTCGAAACTGGTCGGTGTGGCGTCACCTTGTTCGAACTCCAGCTCTGGCAGCTGACCGGCGTCGGCCACCAGGATTTCACCGGCGTCCTCGGCATCTTCGTCTTCGGCCTCGGGTGCAAGTTCAGGTGTCGGCATTGGCGCAGGCAGGGTCTTGAACTTAATGGCCCGCGCCGTGTTGGCCACGCTGAGGCGCTGGCCGTTGAGCATGGGCTCTGCGGCCGCGTCGAGGTCGACTGACGCGCCGTTGAAGGCCGAGAAGGCCATCTCGATATTGCGACCCGGATCGGCAGGGTCATCCGGAATTTGGTAAGTATGGAAGGCGGCCTCGACGAGGGCTGCGACATGGGCATTCCGAGACTTGGATGTGCTGCCGCCGAGCATGATGGCGACGATCCGGTGACCGTCGCGCTTTGCCGAAGTCATCAAGTTGAAGCCGGACGCGCGAGTGTAGCCGGTCTTGATGCCGTCGACGCCGTCGACAGTTTCAAGCAGCTCGTTGTGGTTCTTGTAGGTCTTGCCGGCCCAGCTGAAACGCGGCTTGGAGAAATAGTGATAGGACTCGCCGTGATTATCGAGCATCGCTTCGGCAAGGATGGCGAGATCGCGCGCGGTGCTGACCTGGCGGCTGTCAGGCAAGCCGGATGCGTTGACGAACCGGGTGTTCTGAAGGCCGAGGCTCTGGGCTTTGATCGTCATGAGCTGAGCGAATCGGGTTTCGGTGCGACCGAGCCGTTCGGCGACAACGACGGCGACATCATTGGCTGACTTGGTGACGAGGGCGCCTATGGCGTCCCGGACGGAGATGGACGAGTTGGGCCTTAGCTTGAGATTGGACGGAGCCTGGCTAGCGGCGAAGCGCGATACCATCAGCCGTTCGTCCAGTGTGACTTCGCCAGCCTCCAGGGCATCGAACAGCATGTAAAGGGTCATGACCTTGGTCAGCGAGGCCGGATAGCGCGCGTCGTCGGCATTACGGGCGTGAAGGACTTCGTGCGTATCAACGTCGATAACGATGGAGGCGTACTTCTCGGCGAAGGCCACAGGCGCACACAGTCCCGTCGTGACGAGCATTGCCGCAAGGGCAAGTGTTCTTAACACTGGGGCTAAAGCACGCTGTTTCATTGTGGTCTACCTTCGAAAAAGTATTAACCCCGAGCCGCCCGAGGTTTACGATAGAGTCGCTGAAATGCGTTGACCAGACCTTAACGCAGAGTTGGGCATCAAATTTCGGCAATCTGGGCGTGACTGTGCAAAATTCGTGCAAAAATGCTTATGTTGCGGCGCACAAAATATGTTGCAATTGCGAGAAGATTGGCTATAATGTCACACAAATCAGGAAAAGGATCCGACCATGGCCAAGTCACCGAAAACCGCTCCCAAAGCAAAACCAGCCTCGTCCGCGAAAGCTGAGGCGCACGCCACAGAAGCTGCGACAAAAATGCTCGACGGCGGCATGGACAAGATCTCCGATATCGCCACCAAATTCGGCACCTTCGCTGAAGACGGTGTAAAGTCGATGACTGAGCGCGCTACGGCTTCGACCGAAGTGATGCGCACGATCGGCAGCCGAAACGTGGACTTCCTCACCCGCACGATCGAACAGGGCGTCGAAGCTACTCAGGCCATGACAACCGTGAAAGACCCGCGCAAGCTCATGGAAATCCAATCCGGCTTTGCAAAATCCCTGTTTTCGGCTTATACGTCAGAGATGAACGCCCAAGCTGAGCTCTGCATGCTCGCATGGCGTGACGCTGCTAAGCCCTTCACTGCGGCTTGGGCCAGCAAGTAAGCTCCTGAGGTCCGACAGGGTTCGCCCTGTCAGGCAGTAGAGTGGGTAGATTAAGAAGAGCCGGGCCTGTTTGGCCCGGTTCATTGTTATTGGGCCCCGTGTTTTTCGCGTGGCATCCGCCAGGCAAGGCGACTACGATAACGCCATGACCGATTTTACCGACTTCCAGACTTTCAAACGACCGGCGAAACCCAATAACTGGCTCGTCGCACCGGATGGTTTCGCCGACTCTGCCCTGCCGGACGAATCATCGCCGGTTTTCGACCGCACGCCGGCGGCGCTGTTTGAGGACATCATGCAGATGGTCGCGGCGCGTAGCGACTGGAAGATTACGGCGTCTGACCCGGCGGCAGGCCGCATAAGTTTCATTGCCGTGACCAAGCTGCTTCGGTTTAAGGATGATGTCGACATTCTGGTGCTGCCGGTCGCAGAGCACGACCATCAGTCGACGCTTGTCGTCTACTCGCGATCACGGGTCGGATATTCCGATCTTGGGACCAATGGCAAACGTGTGAACGCGCTGCTCAGTGCGCTCGCCATGCCCTAAAAGCAGGCAAGTCATGCTTTTGCCACGCTTGGTCCCTTCAATCTCACGCAGGAACGTATATCTTATGGCTATGACCATGACATCTGATCTTGTCCGGATGAGCGATCCGAACATGCCGGGTCCGCCGGCGGGCAATCCGCCCGGTGGTGGAGACGGCATCGGTGTCGACATCGTAACGCAGACGCGGATCAAGACAAAAAAGCCCTCGCTTTACCGGGTCTTGCTGTTGAATGACGATTACACGCCGATGGAGTTCGTCGTCTATATCCTGGAGCGCTACTTCAATCGCTCGCGGGAACAGGCGACCCGGATCATGCTGCATGTCCACCAGAAGGGCGTCGGTCTGTGCGGGGTCTACACCTACGAAGTGGCGGAAACTAAAGTCGCCCAGGTGCTTGACCTTGCCAAACGCCATGAGCACCCTCTCCAATGCGTTATGGAGAGAGAAGACTAGATTTCACCTCCGACCCCTGAAAGGTCCCCCAAAGTGCCACGATTGTCCCACTCTCTCGAAACCGCTCTCGAAAAGGCGCTCACACTCGCGTCCGAACGCGACCATGAGTATGCCACGCTGGAACACCTGCTGCTGGCGCTGACGGAAGACGAACACGCCCGCGAAGTCATGGGAGCCTGCAAGGTCGATATCGAAGCACTGATCGGCGACCTCGTACGTTATATCGATGAAGAGCTTTCCAGCCTGATCCTCGAAGAAAGCGAAGGGCGCGTGCAGCCGACTGCCGCGTTCCAGCGCGTTGTCCAACGCGCAATCCTGCACGTCGAAAGCTCGGGCCGCGATGAAGTGACGGGCGCCAATGTGCTGGTCTCGATCTTCTCCGAGCGCGAAAGCCATGCTGCCTACTTCCTGCAAGAGCAGGACATGACCCGCTATGACGCCGTGAACTTCATTTCACATGGCGTGGCCAAACAGCCCGGCATGTCACGCCCGACGAGCCCGCGTGGCGCCGAAGGAGGCGAAGAAGAAGCCGTGAAGCAGGGGCACGAGGCGCTCGACGCGTATTGCGTGAACCTCAATGCCAAGGCACGTGCCGGCAAGATCGATCCTCTGATCGGTCGCGACATGGAGGTGAACCGTTGCATTGAAGTGCTTTGCCGCCGCAACAAGAACAACCCGATTCTCGTGGGCGACCCGGGAGTCGGCAAAACGGCCATCGCTGAAGGACTCGCCAAACGGATTGTTGATGGCGAAGCCCCAGAAATCCTGGACGAAGCAATCATCTGGTCGCTCGACATGGGCGCACTTCTGGCCGGCACGCGTTATCGCGGTGATTTCGAGGAACGCCTCAAATCAGTGATGAAGGAGCTGGAGCAACAGGAAAAAGCCATCCTGTTCATCGACGAGATTCACACAATCATCGGCGCCGGTGCCACATCGGGCGGTGCCATGGATGCGTCGAACCTGTTGAAGCCCGCGCTTCAGAATGGCGGCCTGCGCTGCATGGGCTCGACGACGTTCAAGGAATACAAGCAGCACTTCGAAAAGGACCGCGCCCTGTCGCGCCGGTTCCGCAAGATCGACGTGGTCGAACCGACCGTGCCGGATGCGATCAAGATCCTGACGGGCCTCAAATCCCGCTTCGAGGATTTCCACGGCCTGCGGTACACGAATGATGCGATCAAGGCGGCCGTGGAATTGTCGGACCGCTATATCACCGACCGCAAGCTGCCCGACAAGGCGATTGATGTGATCGACGAAGCGGGTGCAGCGCAATGGCTGCTGCCAGCTAACAAGCGCAAGAAACAAGTCGGCATCCGTGATGTGGAAGCCGTGGTCGCCAAGATCGCGCGTATCCCGCCCAAGCAGGTGTCGAGCGACGATGTGATCGCACTGAAGTCTCTCGATACGGATTTGCAGCGTGTCGTGTTCGGCCAGGATGCCGCCATCACCGCTCTGTCGGCGGCGATCAAGCTTGCCCGGGCTGGCCTGCGCGAGCCGAACAAACCGATCGGCTCCTACCTGTTCACGGGTCCGACCGGCGTCGGCAAGACCGAAGTCGCCAAACAGCTCGCGTCCATCATGGGCGTCGAGATGCTGCGCTTCGACATGTCGGAATATATGGAGCGGCATACCGTTTCCCGCCTGATCGGCGCGCCTCCGGGCTATGTCGGTTATGACGAGGGCGGCCTGCTCACCGACGGCGTCGACCAGCACCCGCATTGTGTCCTTCTGCTCGACGAGATCGAGAAGGCCCACCCGGACCTGTTCAACATCCTGCTTCAGGTCATGGACAATGGTGCGCTGACGGATGCCAATGGCCGCAAGGTCGACTTCCGCAATGTCATCCTGATCATGACCACGAATGCGGGCGCATCGGATGCATCGAAGAATGCCATTGGCTTCGGCCGTGGCAAGAAACACGACGAGCAGGAAGAGGCGCTCAAGCGTCTGTTCACACCGGAATTCCGCAACCGTCTCGATGCGACGATCACGTTCGGCGGCCTGACGCCGGAGATCATCGACCGGGTGGTCGAGAAGTTCATCCTGCAGCTTGAAGTGCAACTGGAAGATCGCAACGTCGCGATCGAAATCACCAAGGCGGCTCGCGACTGGCTGGCCAAGCGCGGCTTCGATCCGGACATGGGCGCGCGGCCACTTGCCCGCACGATCCAGGAGCACGTCAAGAAGCCGATGGCTGAGGAGCTTCTGTTCGGCAAGCTTCAGAAGGGCGGCCTGGTCAAGATCGACATCGACAAGAAGGACGAAGAGAAACTCGCGTTCAAATATGTCGCTGAGCCAGCCAAGAAGCGCTCCGCCAAGAAGGATAGTACCGAAGAGCCCGCCTGATCGGCTTCTCGCGAACCGGATAGAATTTAAAGGCCGCCCTGCCATGCCGGGCGGCCTTTTCATTTGGCTCGCTTTTTGGACGACGGAAGCTAAGGTCCGTCCGAACCAAGTAAAAAAATCAGGGAGACATGACAATGGCGGGAACCGTGAAGGGAAACTGCGATCCGAAATTTGCTGCGCTGAGGGACGAGTTCGAGCGCAATTTCGCCGAGCGGGGCGAAGTCGGCGCGTCAGTCTGCCTGTCTGTGAACGGCGAAACCATGGTCGATCTCTGGGGTGGCGTTGCCAACGCCGCGACGGGCGATGCCTGGCAAGAGAATACCGTCTCCATCGTGTTTTCGTGCACGAAGGCCGCGACTGCGCTGTGCGCGCATATCCTGATCGACCGGGGCCTCCTCAAGCGGAGCGCGCTTGTCTCTGACTATTGGCCCGAGTTTGCAAAGAACGGCAAAGAAAAGACCACCGTCCAGATGATGCTGAACCATGAAAGCGCACTGCCGGCGCTGCGGGCCCCAGTGAAGCCCGGCGGGTTCAATGACTGGGATTACATGATCGGCCGCATGGAGGACGAGGAACCGTTCTGGGAGCCGGGCATACGCAACGGCTATCACATGGTCAATTTCGGCTGGACGGTGGGCGAATTGGTGCGGCGCGTCTCGGGCAAGTCGCTCGGCACCTTCTTCGCCGAGGAAGTGGCGGGGCCAACCGGCGCGCGATTCTGGATCGGCTTGCCCGACAGCGAAAAGCCGCACATCGCGCCAATCCTTACTTATGTTCCCAAGGACGGCGATGTTCCGACCGAGTTCACGCAATTGCTGATGACGGATCCGGCGTCGATCCAGCATCTCTCCTTCATGAATTCCGGCGGCTGGAGCCCGAACGATCCAGAGGCGCACAAGGCCGAGATCGGCGGCGCGGGAGGCCTTTCGAACGCGCGCGGACAGGTCGCTATGTATACGCCGCTTGCCTGCAACGATGGCAGCCTTGTCTCGCCGGACCGGCTGGCCAGCATGAGTATGGTGTCAACCGCCACGCAGCGCGATGCGACACTGCTGGTGCCGACACGCTTTGCTTCCGGCTTCATGAAGTCGATGGACAACCGCGCCTATCCGGCCGGCGACCAGATGACCGCGATCATGGGCAATGACGCGTTTGGTCATGTCGGCGCAGGCGGTTCAATCGGGTTCGCTGATCCTGAATGCGGTCTCGCCTTCAGCTATACGATGAACCAGATGGGCGCCGGCCTGCTCGTCAATGATCGTGGCCAGAGCCTGATCGACGCAGCCTATAAGGCGCTCGGCTATCGCACCAATGCACCGGGCGCCTGGGTGCGGTAGCGCATCCGGTTTGGCGAAGTCGATGACGGCGTCAGTTGTCCTTGTCGACCTCGCCTATGCCTCGCGGCTGCCTGGTATTTTCAATCGCCCTGCGGGCGCGCTCTGTGCTTTCGCTGCGCGCTGGCGGGGCTATGATTTCCGGTGGATCGGTTTGCTGCAGGTAGACTGTCTGGCTCGGGAAGGCGAAATCCGTGCCGGCCTGTGCGATGATATCCATCACCGCCACGGCAAACTCTTCCTTGATCTCCAGCCATTCACCCCAGTCTTTCGTGTAAGTGAAAGCATAGATCAGGTAATCGATCGAGCTGGCATTCAGACTGTCGATTCGGACGAACAGGGCGGCCTCGGGCGGCTTGACGAACCGCGGGTCGTTCCACAGCCAGGCTTCGATCTCGTCACGGATATATTTCAGCTGGTCGACCGTGGTCCGATATTCGACGCCGACAGCCCATTTGATGCGCCGGTATGTCATGCGCGAGAAATTGGTCACAGCCGCATCGGAGAGGGCGCTGTTGGGCACATAGACGGGGCTTTTGTCGAAGCGTCGCACCAGTGTTGAACGGAAGTTGATCTTCTCCACCGTGCCCTCGACCACGCCATCGACGCGAATCCACTCGCCCGGAATGAAGCGTTTTTCGGCGATGATGAGGATGCCGGAGATGAGGTTCTTGAA
>NZ_JBBKXE010000146.1:0-28643 GCF_037969335.1 Hyphomonas sp.
GCGGCAGGAGAAGCCTTCCCTGCAAAGGGCCTCTGTGGCGGAACTGGTAGACGCGACGGATTCAAAATCCGTTTCTGGTGACAGAGTGCCGGTTCGAGTCCGGCCAGAGGTACCAAGGGACTATCTCAGGGCGTGCCAGAACGTCTTGAGATTGGACCAAGCCGTAATGAAAATGGCGCCTTGACAATTGTTAGTTCTGAAGGCGTCCAGAGACGTGTTGGTACTTCTAGTCCAATAGACGGCACATTTGTTGGTATAATTTTTGCTTTCGACGTTCGTATCAAAGCGAGACTTCGAGACATGGCCCTAACCGATCTCCAAATCCGAAACCTTCGCCCTGGTGAAAGGACCGCCAAGGTCAGCGACGGCGAAGGTCTATATCTGCATATGCCGCCGAACGGCTCAAAGCTGTGGCGGATGGCTTACCGTTTTGACGGGAAACAGAAAACCTTGTCGTTCGGTGCCTATCCATCGACTTCACTCTCCCTCGCGCGGCAGAGGCGCACCGAAGCGAAGCGAACTCTTGCGGAAGGACAAGACCCCTCTCGACAAGCACGCATCGCAAAGCAGCAACGCCGCGTCGCAGCAAACAACACGTTCAATGCCGTTGCTGACGAATTCCTTCAGAAACTGGAAAAGGAAGGACGGGCTCCAGGAACGCTCGAAAAGAAACGCTGGTTTATCGGAATGGCAAAGTCGGCGTTTGGAACACAACCCATCGCAGAAATCACAGCGGCGGACATTTTGGCGCCCCTTCGTAAGGTCGAGTCCAAAGGACACTACGAAACGGCTCGACGACTGCGCTCAACCATCGGGCAGGTTTTTCGATATGCGATTGCCACCGCCCGAACGCAATACGACCCAACTTACGGACTGCGCGGTGCACTGATTTCGCCCTCTGTTACGCATAGGGCCGCGATCATCGACCGAGACGGCTTTGCCAAACTCGTCAAAGATGTTTGGGTCTACAACGGCACCGTCCCAACTGCGACAGCACTTCGCTTAATGGTCCTCCTCTACCCAAGACCGGGAGAATTGCGCTGGGCGCGCTGGCGCGAGTTCGATCTAGAGGCCGGTTGTTGGACCATCCCCGCCGAACGCATGAAAATGCGGAAGGGACACAAGAAGCCACTCCCCCAGCTCGCAGTTGATATCCTCAAGGCGAGCAACGAGTATCGCGTCGACGACGACTTCATCTTCCCTGCGGCGACGACCCCCAGCAAGCCGATGAGCGAGAACACGCTGAACCAAGCCTTGCGCCGCATGAAGTACCGGAAAGATCAGGCGACGTCGCACGGATTTCGCGCAAGCGCCTCCAGCCTTCTGAACGAGAGCGGACTCTGGTCTGCCGATGCAATTGAAGCCGAACTCGCTCACGTCAGTTCAAATGAAGTCCGCCGCGCCTATCACCGCGCGCAGTATTGGGATGAACGCGTGAAGATGTCTGAATGGTGGGCCGCATTGGTTGCCGGAGCATTGAATGAATAACGCAGGGAAAAATCGTCTGGAGATGGCAGAGCCACATGGATTCGGTCTCAGCCAACAATCGTCGCAAAATGAGATGGCTGAACTCATACGCCTTTTGAACCGAAGCCCTTGGACCGAAAGCGATGCCCGGTGGATCATGCTTGGCATCGATCCAGACAGCGATGATCTTTCTGAAATGGGGATTTTTCAGTATCTTCCTGGCGATAGTCACCTTCGAAACAACGAGTCTCCAGACAATCGTTTGAAACACATGCGGTTCGCCATCAGTAAGCTGTCCGAATGGCTCAAAGGTGAGGCGAGACGACCGAGCACTTGGATACAGATAGCTACCGATGCTGGATACCAAATACCCTGGAAGTCACAGCTACTCGACGACCGCTCAGCTTTGAAGGAACTTCCGATTGACGTTCGAGAGATTTTGACTGGAACCGCGACAACAAAGATCAGCAAATCCAACTTACAATCAAAGGCCGGAAAAGAACGATCGAAGAGACAATACAGCAATGAGCTTCGGCGGCGCGTGGCAGAGCGCGCCATGTTAGAATCAAACCTGCCGAAACGCGATTTCGTCGATTCCATATTGAGTGAATTTTATGATGACAAGACAGGCCGTGGGAGCCACTCGACGTTCAAGGTTTCTCCGGAAAAAGAATTCAAAATGAAGTCTATGGACATGGTTGTGAAGATAGCGGAGCAGGCTTGGAAAGCGGCTCAGACGCAAAATGTATGAAGATGCTAGCATATTGCTAGCATCTGCCGTGACGAGTCTCTCCCAGTGCACTTAATGGCGTCTCCTTAGAAAACGGAGACAGCAATGAATATTACTGAGCAAGCTAAAACTGCGTGGGAAATCGATGCGCCAAAAGGACCGCTGCTGCGTCCAGCAGATGCCGCCGCATTCCTTGGGATAGGCCTCAGCACTTACTACGCCCTCGCTAAGAGCGGCGACCTCCCTCCTCCCTTAAAACTGACGTCATGCGGTCGCGCGGCTGGCGTACCCAAAAGCCAGTTGGACGCATTGATCCGAAGTCGTGCTGCAACACCTCTCCCAAGAGGGAGTGCGTGAGATGTGCGCCAACGAAAAGTCTAGCTTCACTATCGAGGCCGAAAAGCTCACAAACGAAGGACTCATAGTTTTCCCGGCACGGGAAACAGGGAGACCGAAAACGCCGCATGTTCTCTGGACCAATGAAGCGACGCGCGACAAAGAGACAATTCGCGGCTGGGGGTCGAAATGGCCCAATGCGCTGGTAGCCGTTCCGACCGGAAGACAGAATGGAATCATCGTCCTGGATGTTGACCTAAAACATGGTGTCGATGGATTCGAGAGCCTGCGCGCTCTCGGCATTAATCCGGACACGTTTGAGGGAAAAAAGGTTATCACTCCCACCGGCGGACTCCACCTCTACTATGGCTACCGAGAAGGAATCAAAAACTCAGTGGGGAAGCTAGGCCCGGGACTCGATGTGCGTTCCGATGGGGGCTACGTCATTGCGGCGGGTCACATTCCGGGCGTCGGAAGCTACGAGGCGGCGAAATGAGCGCCCTTCCGGACTTCCCTGACTTTTCTGGGCTAGGGCCTGGAAAGGCTAAGCGTCCCGCTAAGACAGCGCCTTCAGGCGACGCCCTTGAACGCCTGAATTCCTACGCAGACTGCATCCGCGCCGTCGGTGAGGCTTCGGACGGGCAACGGAACGATTGCCTGAACCAAGTGGCGTATATCATCGGAAAGATGGCGAATTCGAAGACGGCGCAAGAGTCAGAAATACTGAAAGATTTGCTTACCGCGTGCAGCAAGAACGGCTCGCTCGACGAAGATGGAGAGGCGAAATGCCTGGACACGATACAGCGAGGGCTGGCAGCGGGTCGTAAGGTTCGAGACGACAGCCTAAAGGGGCTGCTTGCTCTACTGGAAAGACCCCTCGCCGATATGAGGAACTCAACAAGCCGCCTAATATGCACGCCCGCGAGCGCCTGTGGTCAGGATGCCCGCGCGCCCTATTTATTCAAAGCATTTATCGCCGCTGGTGACCTTGTATGCATTTTTGGCGCGCCTGGCGCAGGCAAGTCTGTCCTAGCCCCATATCTGGCATTTCTCTTGTCTCAAGGCGCCTCTGCCTTCGACCTGATGGCCCGCAGATCGGTCGTCCTCTACCTTGCACCCGAAGATGCGCGAGGAATGAAGACGAGAATCGTAGCGCTAATCAAAAGGCACGGCTCTACTGCAAGTCTATTCGTCGTTGAAGGCCTAACAGATTTGGGGGCAGAGGATGGCGCACAGCTCCAGGAAGTTGTGGCGTTGATCAAAACTCATCGCCCCCGGCTAGTTGTGCTGGACACTCTCGCAATGGGTTTTCCCGGGTTTGACGAGAACTCGTCTGAGGCTATGAGCAAAGTCGTCCGCATTTCGCGCGCATTGGCCAACATAGGACCCGCCATCGTCCTAATCCATCACGACACCAAAGCGGGCGGTGGCACTCCGCGCGGACACAGTATCCTCAACGGTGCGCTCGACGTCGCGTTGCATCTCAAGACAGCTGACAGCCAAGGGGTTGTGCGTGGGACACTCACCAAGAATAGAAATGGCCCTTGCACGCTATCTCTCGCGTTCCAAATCGAAAGCGAAAAAATCGGACTTGATGAGGATGGAGACGCTGTAACGGCGCCTGTACTTGTCGAAGTCTCTGGCAATCGCGTGGCGGCAGCAGTCCGCCCGTCTCGCTCGGAGAAAGCGGCTCTGGACGAATTGACTGGTCTCATGCCAGCGCATTGGCTCGCGGATGACCCGGTGCCCCATGTCGCATTGTCAGTATGGCGCAAGGTTTGTGTTGACGGGTCTCTCGTATCGGGAGCCGAGAGCCGCGAGAGCCGTGCAAAGGCCTTCAATCGCGCTCTTACTGGCCTGTGTCAAAAAGGGCGCATCATCAGTGATGGCGATACGGTACGCATTCCTCCCGCTGAAGGACTTTTAACCCGATGAGACTTTTTGGACACGTCTCGGACAAGTCTGAAGTGTCTGATGACACCCCGAACCGGACAGACTGACATGCTCCCTTTAGGGGCATGTCGTCCGTCCTGGTTGTCCGAAAACAACAAAGACGAATTCCGAAAAATTCCGAATATTGCCGGCCACCGGGGCTCAGCGTGCCCCCCGGCAGAAAATCTGGCGAGAGGGGGCCCATAGCGAACGGCTTAACCCTATCCCCCTCAGTCACACCCACTGAAAGGAATGTCACAATGAGTTTCAAAAAATACATTATGTCGCGACGGATCACGGACACGCCCAATGGCGACTTTGTTTCCGATAGTCAGTGCGTCGCTGACTTTCCGGATGCAAAGACCTGGGACGAGTTGAGCAACTACCTCAGGCAAAGGAACGCCTGTTCGAAAGCCACGGCGGCAGGCAAACGTGTCTGGCGTCAGTACGAGCGCACTCAGGCCGCAGTTTCCTCTGGATAGCGGCTGACGAGCGCTTGCCTTGCCTGGCGGCTTGCCATTGTATGCCGCTTGGCAATTAGAGATAGACCAAGAGGGGCGCTACGTGACGGAAATTAGCTTTAAGGGCAAGGAGTTCGTCTACAATCACCACTTGTCGGTGCCGTTCCGCCCGCTGGAAATGCACCCCGACAAGGGAATTGGCGCGCCACGTCTTGATGGCAACCTAATTATTCAGGGCGACAACCTCCATGCCCTGAAAGCGCTCCTGCCCATGTATGCGGGCAAGGTGGACTGTGTCTTTATCGACCCGCCCTACAATACCGGAAATGAGGGATGGGCTTACAACGACAACGTCAACGCGCCGATGATCAAGGAGTGGTTGGAGTCGAATCCTATCGGGATTGATGATGGTCTCCGCCATGACAAATGGTGCGCTATGATGTGGCCACGACTTAGTTTGCTGCGGGAGCTTCTCTCGGAACGAGGCAGCATCTGGGTGACGCTAGATAGCAATGAGGTTCATAGAGCAAAGTTGATGATGGATGAAATCTTCGGTCTATCGAATGCTCTTGGAACATTGGTTTGGGAAAAATCCGACAGCCCCAGAATGGACGCTCATACCTTCTCGTCGAGCAACGATTTCATTTTGGCTTACAGTAAGAACTCTGTGGCCAGAGTATTCAATCGCCTCTCCACCGACGATGACGATCTCCCTGAACACTACAACATGACCGACGAAGATGGACGGATTTACTATCTAAAACCTCTCAGGGCGATGGGGGGACAGGGTGAAACACGAGAAGCTCGCCCTAAACTCCACTACCCGCTGATCTCTCCCATCGGCTCAGAAGTTTTCCCTAAATTGCAAGATGGCGGCGATGGCGCGTGGCGCTGGAGTCGAGAGAAAGTCGAGGCAGAGGCCTACCGAATAGAATGGCGCGAAGGCAAAAATGGTTGGACTCCGTACTTCAGGATATATGCCGACTCCTCTGATGGACGCCCACCGGAAACCATTTGGTATCACAAAGACGTCGGAAGCTCCCGATTGGCGAAAGCTCAAATTAAGGAAATATTCGGAGAGGCGGCTTTCGACACTCCAAAACCGATCGGCGTAGTTGCTCGTGTTCTCGAAATTGCGTCGAGCTCCGACTCAATTGTTTTGGATTCCTTTTCTGGCTCTGGAACGACAGCTCAAGCGGTTTTGGAGGCTAATGAAAAGGACGGAGGAAAGCGAAAATTCATCTTAGTGGAAATGGAGAAATACGCCGACGCATTGACAGCCGAGAGAGCGCGACGAGTAATAGCTGGCTATGCATTCTCTGGAACAAAAAGAACCGAACTTCATCGCGAGAAACTCAACTGGAGCAAGCTGGCAAATTTCGAGAAAATTGTTCGCCTAGTTGAGGACATAGGCAATCTACACGGTGACAAGTTCAACCGGATTACGAAGACGATTAAAGATTCTGAACTGATTGTGACGGGTGAAGAGACGATAATTGAATCTATTCAAGGCCTCGGTGGGGAGTTCACCTACTGCACGCTTGGTCCGCCTATCGAACTCGACAGCATACTGATGGGAGAATCCCTGCCCGCCTACGAAGGTCTTGGGGGCGTATTGTTCCATATGGCAACGAACACTCCGATTGATCCAGCGACCGTTTCCAAAAATGATTATTTCCTGGGCGAAGTAAACGGGCTCGCAGTTTGGTTAATATACAAGCCCGATCTGAATTGGCTCAAGTCGCCCGACGCTGCGCTGACGCTTTCTTTCGCGCGCAAAATTGTTAGCGCAGGCGGGAAGGACCGAAGACATCTTGTCTTCGCGCCTGCAAGGTTTGTGGGGCAGAAGATGCTCGCCGAGGAAAACCTTCCCGTCGAGTTTGCACCTCTCCCCTTCGCACTCTACCGCGTCGAGCGGGGCTGATGCCATGATGAGGACGCTCGACTATCAAGCCCGTGTCCTGGAGGCGCTTGACGCTTATCTGGAGGCTCTCAAAGAGGCCAAGCTGCACGCCGACCGCATTGCAGCAGCACTCGTCGGAATAGATGACAGCGGCGCGATAGCACAGGACTTCGCCGAATCGGCTTGGGACAAGATCAAGAAGGCGGGTAAACTGCCGAAGTCGCGCGCCAGCATTCCCTTCTCTTCGCGCCACGACGGCTGCGACCGCGCGGTACCGAATATCACACTCAAGGTGCCTACTGGTGGTGGGAAGACCTATCTCGCTGCGCACGGCGTCTCGCGCATTCTCGGGCGGTATCTTTCCCGAGACCGGGGCTTCGTTCTCTGGATTGTACCAAACGAGGCGATCTACACGCAAACGCTCAAAACTCTGAAAGACCGGGGACACCCCTACCGGCAAACACTTGACCGCGCAGCGGCTGGACGCGTTCGCATCCTGGAGAAGACTGACCGGCTCGACGCCCGAGATGTTGAAGCCAATCTTTGCGTTATGGTCCTGATGCTCGCATCGGCGAACCGACAAACTAAGGACACGCTCAAGATGTTTCAGGACCGGGGCGACGTTCATGGTTTCACGCCAAATGAAAGCGAACAAGCCGCCCACGCAGCCCTTCTGAAGTCGACACCGAATCTGTCGGTCTACGATCTAGCCGACGGTACGGCGAGTTGGCCGATGGTGAAAGATTCCCTTGGCAACGCTCTACGTATTATTCGTCCTATCGTGATCATGGACGAAGGACAGAAAGCTGTTTCGGAACTCGCCTATGAAACGCTCTACGGCTTAAACCCCGTTTTAGTCCTTGAGCTTTCCGCGACACCTAAGGATGTGAAAGAGCGCACCGGCAAGAATCCCCGCCCGGCAAAATATGCAAACCTTCTCGTCGAAGTAACCGGCAAAGAACTGGACGACGAAGGCATGATCAAGATGCCGCTCAATCTAGACCCGCGACAAGGGACGGACTGGAAAGCGACGCTGAATGCGGGAGTGGAACGGCTAAACGCTTTGCAGGCGACTGCCACGACATTCCAAAGCGACTCCAACCGATACATCCGCCCGATCATGCTTGTCCAAGTCGAAGCGACGGGAGCCGATCAGCGCGGCAATGACCGAATTCATGCGGAGGATGCGAAGGACTGGCTTTTGACAGCCGGATTCGACGAAGCGGAAATAGCGATCAAGACGGCGGAGACGAATGACCTCAGCCAACCGGAAAATCTAGACCTTCTGTCGCCTACCAACCGCGTGCGCGTTATCATTACGATGCAGGCCTTGCAGGAGGGGTGGGACTGCCCGTTCGCCTACGTCCTGTGCTCGCTCGCCGCGCGTTCCAACCAGAACGCCATGACCCAACTTGTTGGCAGGATTCTACGCCAACCCGGCGCACTCAAGACGGGCGTGGACGCGTTGGATGAGTGCTACGTGGTGACGCACCATGCGAGCACAGGCGACGTCGTGAAGGCGATCAAGGGCGGTTTGGAGAAGGATGGACTGGGCGACCTGGTCCTGTCGGTGAGTACGTCTGACGGAGAGGCGACGGCGACCGGCACGCGCAAGGTGACGCGCCGCAAGGAGTTCAATGCATCGCGCATCTATCTGCCCCTGGTGCTCCAGACGGAGGGAGAAGCGCTGCGAAACTTTGACTACGAGACCGATCTTCTGTCGGCGATAGATTGGCGTAACTTTGATCCTTCCGGAATTGCTGCGAACATTCCAGAGAATGCCCAAGCGGCGGTATCACAACTACAGCGCATACGACTCGCCGACGACGGCGAGCCGATTATTGGCGAGCAAGTCGGCGATGGCGCCGCCGTCACCGACTTCGACCCGACCTATGCTGTTCGCATGGTTTCCGATCTGGTGCCCAATCCATTTGTCGGTCGCGTCGTCGTGGAGCGCCTTTTAGCGGCACTCAAAGGACGCGGTTTTTCCGACGATAAAATCAATGGCTTGGGCGGTCTGATCATCGACGAGTTACGCAAAGGGCTGGAAAAGGAGCGCGACGCGCGGGCGGAAGCCCTGTTCAAGGCCAACGTCACCAAAGGCGACATTCAATTCCGTCTTCGTGTTGACGGACGCAACTGGAAGATGCCGCAAACCGTCGAGACGAACGAGCCCTTGAATGGTCGCCAACTCGTGCGAGACGATGGCTCGCCAATTCAACTCAGCCTATTCGCACCTGTCTACGAATATGAATTGAACAAGGACGAGCGCGACGTCGCAATCTATCTCGACAAGGACGAAGCCCTAAACTGGTGGCACCGTAACGTCGCGCGGACCCAGTACGGCCTGCCCGGCTGGAAACGTGGCCGCGTCTATCCGGACTTCGTCTTTGCAGCCATCCGCAAAGACGGGACCAAACGCCTGACCGTTCTAGAGACCAAGGGCGACCAACTCGACAATCTCGACACGGCTTACAAGCGCGCCTTGCTGGAACTTCTCTCCGACAACTTCGAATGGGACACGACCACCCCGGCAGGCGCACTCGAAGTGATCACTGCGCAAGGAGAGACGGTTGAGTGCAAGTTGATCTTAATGAGCGAATGGAAGACGGCGCTGCCAAAGCACCTGTCTTGAGGTGCATCGGAAATTTTGATATCGCGGCGTTTAGCCGCCCCATATCTGCAAATAGAGATTGAATCACCCCTTTAACCTCCCCATAAACTGTGTTCTCTAATTGTGCCGAAGCTAGTACAGACTGATTCGACCACCCAAGGATGGGACCCGTTGACTTATGACCGCTGAATTCCGGCCACCCGAAGCAACCAATTTGAGCAAAGACTCCGTTTTCCGCATTGCTGAAAACGTGGCTAAGCAGGTTGCTTACAAACCAGATTGCGATTTGCACCCTCTGATTGAGGAGCTTGGTGGCGACGTTCACCTGAAAGACTTCTGGTCCGAAGGCTCTCGGGAATCTGGTTCATTGGAAGTGCGAGCCCGCAATGACTTTTCAATCTTTGTTCCAGTCGATACCTCTGAGCTCCGCGACCGATTTACGATAGCCCACGAACTTGGGCACTATGTGCTACATTACCTGTGGCAGATTCAGGTGAAGAAGAAGCCGGAATTTAGACTCCGAGCAAGCCGATACGGTTCCGATAGGGCTGAGTGGGAAGCGAATTGGTTCGCATCTGCTTTCTTGATGCCAAGTTCCGAGTTCAAGACGCTCGCTGCCAAACATTCGACGGGGCATATTTCTCGACATTTTAAGGTGTCAAGGCAAGCAGTCGAGATTCGCGCCAAGACGCTCTGTGTTGATGTCGAATCTTGATGATCTTCCAGAATTCCTGAAGCCTACCATAAAGCTGTTTCTAAGTGTGGACTTGGTGGGGTCCACCAAGCTGAAGCACGATGAAGACGTTCTAAACGGAAACTCTGCTACGACCGAATCGCTCGACGGAATCGGAGCTCGATGGTTCCGCTATTTGATCGATTTCTATAGCGGTTTCGAGGAGATGTTCACTGAAGAGTGGAAGAAAGCATTCTCGGAAGATGGTATCGCAAAACCACACTGGATAGTCGGTGACACGCCGTCGCTTTGGAAGGTGAATGGCGATGAATTAATCTACGTTCTCACGATCTCGCATCCTGGCCAAATAGTTGCAGCGCTGTATTCATGGCGCGAAGCACTATTGCGATATCGGTCACATCTCCACGAACGCAATGCGAGTTTGGACGTGAAGGCAACCGCTTGGATGGCTGGGTTTCCAATCGGAAATCACGAAGTCGCATTCTCGCGCAACTTGTCGAACGTTGAGCCTGGTTCACCTGAACACGCTGGAAAGTTTGGACAGTACTACCGCCTGAATGAATGGTACAAATCGAAGGGCGATGGGGGCAACAGCGATTATGTCAAAGATTACATAGGGCCAGCGGTTGATACAGGGTTTAGGATTGCGGGGTTTGCAAGCTCTCGACGCTTTCCAGTCTCAGTTGAGGTAGCGTTTTTTCTGGCCAACTTCGCCTATGATGCTGAAGTGCACGACAAAATTGCCCTTCGATATCACGGGCGCGAAAGCATGAAAGGTGTTCTGAGTGGAATCCCATATCCGATCTTTTGGATAGACGCTGCATCCCCAGATGACGAACTTATCAAGGCCGAAGATAAGCTTAGATCGCCTGATGCTGAGTGTGATTTGCGAGACGTAAAACAATACGTCAAGGTGTTCTTTGAAGACGCCAAAAACAAGCTTTTTGAGCCATTCATCTTTGGTTGCGACGATAAGGTTTTTTGCACGATTCCAAAAAACTATGCGCTTCTACTCAAACAAACGGCCGATATTTGGGCCAAAGAACTCGCGAAGATTGAGATACTTAACCAACCTGCCCCACCCGTTGACGGCGTAGCTGAGGAAGAAGTTCACGACGACGAGATGGAAACGCTTGTTGGCAAAGTTCTAAAGGGTGGGCCTTCACGAACCTCCGGCGGATAGAAGAAAAAAGGTTCTTTCAAGGATTCTAAGCGATGGCCCGAATTGTCTTTTACGTTCGCAATCGCCCTCAAAGCTGCGACGCCATGGAGATAGCGAAACTCGCAAAAATGGCTTTCATCGGCTACCCGCTTTGGCGAGAGAACGCCTCAAATTTTGAAAGTGACCTCGCAACATCTATCATCAGCCCCGCCACCGATGAGGAAAATTGGACGCGCGAACACTCTCGCCCCAGAACGCCGCACAAGACACCGAAATCTACGAACCGAAATCTCGTGCGCGATGCGCAACGGGGCTCGATTGTAGTTTGTCCAAGACCCGCAGAAGGAGTTGTGTTTGTGGGCCGCACACTCGAATTTGTGGTAGAATCAAATCCGTCCTGGGGCACAGAGTACATCAAGTTGCGGCAACGAGCAGGCCTCGATACTGACCCCGAAAATCGGCACTGGGGAGATGTTGCACAGGGATGGCGAGTTGACGAGTGGAAGCCAATACCTTTGGTGCACATTCCGGCGTGGATGCGATATTCGCTGTTTGGAAGAGGTTTGCGAGCGCGAATCCGTCCATGGCCGAGCATGGGTTTCGAGCCATGGAATACACTCGACGGCCTGCTGCGTGGCCAAGTTCCAGCCCAACTGGAGCCTACCTCGGACATTGCCGAAATAAAAAGGCGTATCTGGACATTCATCTCACCAGAATCTTTCGAGCATTTGACCGTTGCAATCCTCCAGATTCAAAACCCGGAGATGCAATGGATTCAGACAGGCGGAAGCGGTGACGGTGGCATTGATGGTCTCGGATTCGACGTTAACGGGCGCGCTACCGGGTTTCTTCAATGCAAGGCGACCTATTCTGGCGCGAAGCTTGTTTTCGATGCTCAGAATGAGTCCTCATATGGTCCTGACAGTCGACGGATCATAGCGTCACTCTATTCAACTTCCGATATCGCAGTTGCCGACGATGTGGAGCATTTGACATTAGATTGGGTTGCGCGCGCGATGCGCGAGCATGCCGCAAGTCTGCCATGGGCGCGAACAATGCGAATAGTCGACCTTGGGTAGTTTTAATAGGCGCGAATGCCAGCGGCAACCGCCTACCGCAAGAATCTGTTGGTGCATACGTTGGTAGATTTTGAGAAATAGAAAATATACCAAGCAAAAGCAATGCAATCTGGTATCAACGTGTGTCCGGCCAGAGGTACCAATGCACTATCCACGCTTGTCGAGCGCGTTTGTTTTGACCGCGCGCCTGAGCGCCAAGCACACCGCTCCGTACAGTCAACTTTACCTCTGCATGTTGAAAATGGCCGACCCCGCTTGCGCAGTGCCGGCCATCCTTGAAAATCGCTTGCGTCAGGCTAAAGCTGGCAAAGCCTAGAAGGCATAATCAACCCGCGCATAGTAATAGCCACCGTCAGTGCTGTAGGGCGTGTTGCGCGAATAGACGAGCCCGCGGAAAGTTTGCCACCGCGCACGATCCGGATAGGTGTCGAAGACGTTGTCGGCCCCCACGCGGACCGACATCTTTTCGGTCACATCATATTTTGCGGAAATATCGAAGAAGACGATGTCGCCGAAAACCTGCGGGTCGTATTTCGGATAGGCCGCGCCGGGCGTTGCCGTGTTCGGGAACGTGTCCTGCCAGTCGGACCATTCTCCATAATAGCGAGCACGTGTCGTGAAGCCCCAACCACCAATATTGTAGTCGGCCGAGACCGTGGCGCGTGCTTTCGGAAGCGCGTCTTCCGTCAAACGCTTGGAATAGGCATTGGTTGACCGCGAACCGCCAGTGATCGACGTATCGATATAGCTTACGGCCGCAGAGAATGCAGCTGTTCCGGTGCCCATCTCACGCTGGTAGGTCGAAACGATGTCGATGCCTTTGGTCTTGGTATCGTAGTCGTTCTGTAGGAAGTTGGCATAGTAGATCGCCTGAAGATTAGGAATGTTCAGGGCGCTCAGAGCCGCGTTCTCATCCGCTGTCAGCACGTAGTATGGCGTGGTGCTGAGCCGATCCTTGATATCTATTTCATAGATATCAACCGTCGTTGAAAGACCGAAATCCGTGTTCCAGACGAGGCCCAAAGAATAGTTCCTGGACTTTTCGGCCTTCAGCGCTTCAATATTGACGCCGTCCCTGTTGTTTAACAATTGCGCCACTGGACCGATGGGGCTGAACCGCCCAGCCGTCGTGATGGTAGCGCTTGCCGAAGGCAGGAATTGCGAGATGCCTTCGGAATAGGTCTGGGCGGGCGTGGGCGCACGGAAGCCTGTTCCGAGACTGCCACGAACGGCAAACGAGGGTGTGAACTCATATCGGCTCGAAAGCTTGTACGTGAAAGACTCGCCAAATGTGGAGAAGTCTTCATATCGAACGGCCAAATCTGTGCTGAAGGACTCCGTTAAGGGCAGGAGAAGGTCTGCATAGGCCGCGTTACTGTCCTGACTGTATGTACCTGAATTTACAGGCGCATAGCCCGGAAAGCCGTTTGAACAGCATGGCAGGCCAGGTGAGCCCGGTCCAATTTCCCATGATGCTTGGTCACCGGGAATGATGCTATATTCTTCCGAACGGTGTTCCAGTCCACCCGCCAGAGTCGCAGCCTCGTACAGTCCGATGGACACTGGATAAGAAGCATCCAGATTGACGCTCTTTTCGATCTGTTCGACGGAACCGTCATAGAACGAGGTCGGGCTGTTTGGGCCAAGCGAAGCATTTATGGAATTGCGCATCGAGTAGTCGATGCGGCTGCTTCCATATCCCGTTGAAATATCCAGAGTCAGGCCGCTGTCGAATTCCTTCTTCGCACCAATGACCGCCGAGGAATCCTCGTCATCTGATTGGAAGATGGGGGTGAAGCCCGCAGGGTACAGGTCCAGCGCCGACCAGCCTGGAAAGGCCGGATTCGTGTCGAATATGCTGGCATATGAGCCCGCTGGTCCGCGATAGTTAAAGTCACCAGAGCCCGAACCTTTGCCATAGGTACCAAAGGCATAAAGGTTGATCCCGTTGACATCGAGACCAGAGTTTACAGCGATACGGAATGCCTCCCGCTCTGCAAGCCCCCAACGTACCGCAACCTCAGGAAATTCGACATCTGGATAGGCTGCTTCTGATGCTATCACATTCGAGCTTTTCTGGGAACGCGATGTCGGATTCGAGCTAACCGCTTCACCAGAAATCGTAATGAATGCATTGTCGGCGCGATAACCACCCTGCAGACCAATGCGAACGCCATCGCCATCGCCTGCGAAACGCAATCCCCATTGGGCAAATGCCTTGAATTCGTCGCTGTCGGAGAGATTGAGGTTGATCACACCAGCGATCGCATCAGAGCCATACTGCGCAGCGGCGCCATCCCGCAGGACCTCGATCGACTTGAGGGCCGAAGGGGCCACCTGGTCAAGGTCCGGTGCCTGGAAAGCCGAACCATAGCTGGGGTTCATCATCATGGCAGACCGGTGCATGCGCTTGCCATTCAACAAGACAAGGGTCTGATCTGGGGATAGGTTGCGCAGACGTGCTGGGCGAACGAATATCGACCCATCGAGCGCAGGAAGCGTCTGCACACTGAACGATGGGACAAGCGTAGCCATCGCCTCGACAAGCTCACCGGACGGTGTGCTTTCAATCGCCTTGTCGGAGATCACATCGATCGGGGAAAGACTGTCAAAAACCGACCTGGGTGCGCCTCGTGAGCCAGTCACGACAACCGTCTCCTGGACCGAAACACTCTCTGCCGTGTCGTCGGCAAAAGCGATCATGCCCGACGAAAGCGCTACGACCCCAAGCGAGCACGTGAGTGCCCGAAAACTTACTGTATACCGCATAAATTCTACCCCATAAAAAAATCAAGCGGTCTGACTGACCGCTAATGATCTCTCTGCGAGGCTCGCGTGAAAGAAACGCGACAGGGCATTCGATTTCTTGTTACACTAAGTAAAATTCATGCGACTACAAACAAATGCGCATCGAAGGCGGGTGTTTGAGAATTATTTATTTCAAGCCTTTCCCGCCAAGGGCGTTTTCATCAGAACTGGAAGTAGATGAAGGGACGATAGCCAAGCGGCACGAAGGCGATGGCGATTGCCGCGATGGCGCCAAATGTCACCGCAAACCGGTTCGGCCCGAGGCGTTCGATCATTTCCTGCGCGCCGAAACGGTGCGACAGCCAATGTACCAGGCCCAGCCCCGCGAGAAGTGGCCAGACCGCGATTGGCAAAACATTGTCGCCCCTCGATGACCAGGTCAGATAGGTGCGCGAAATCGCCAGCGCTTCGCCGAGATCAGCCGCGCGGAAGAAAATCCAGGCCAGGTTCACCCAGTAATATGTCACCGCCCCGCCAATGAATCCGCCGATGAGGCCCATGGCCGGCACGCGGCGAGCGACCAGGTTATTCCAGCCGCGCTGCACGATCAGGGCGATGCCGTGCAGGAAGCCCCAGATCACGAAATTGAACGAGGCGCCGTGCCACAATCCACCCAGCACCATTGTCGTCATCAGGTTGACGTCCCGCCGCGCATTGCCGCGCCGGTTGCCGCCCAGCGGAATGTAGAGATAATCACGCAACCAGGATGACAGGCTGATATGCCAGCGGCGCCAGAAGTCCTGGATGTCCGGTGACAGATAGGGCGAGTCGAAGTTGGCCGGGAACTTGTACCCGAGCAGGCCGGCGCATGCGATCGCCATATCCGAATAGCCCGAGAAATCGCAATAGATCTGGATGCCATAGAGCAACACGCCGGCGACAACCTGCGAGGCGGCAAACGAAGACGGGTCAGCGAAGATGACGTCTACATATTGCGCGATATTGTCGGAGATACAGGCCTTCTTGATGAAACCGATCAGGAACAGTGTGAGGCATGCCCGGACGCTGACATCGGCCCATTTCCGCGCCGTATCCATCTGTGGGATAAATTCGGAGGCCCGCACGATCGGGCCTGCGACGAGTTGCGGAAAAAAGGCGATGTAGAAGGCGACGTCCAGGAACGAGCGCCGCGCGCCAATATCGCCGCGATGGGTATCGACCATGTAGGAGATGGCCTGGAACGTATAGAAACTGATCCCGACCGGCAGGACCAGGTTCAGCGTCACCGAACCCGCATTGAAACCCATGAGGCCGGCAAAATCGACAAAGCTGTCGGCAAAGAAGTTGAAATACTTGAACACGCCAAGCACGCCAAGCGACGCCGAAATGCCGACCGCCAGCGCGAGCTGGCGGGTCCTGTCCCCCGGCGGATAGCGGTTTGCTGCCACGCCGACGAGGTAACTGATCACGGTGATCAACAGGATCAGGCCGAGAAAGCGCCAATCCCACGCGCCATAGAAGACATAGGACGCAAGCGTCAGGACCCGCTTGCGCCAGAGATTGCTCCGCAGCGCCCATGTCAGAGCGAATACAACACCGAAGAACAGGAAGAAGCGCGGCTCAACGAATAGCATGCTGCGCTCCCGCATCGGACCGTTTCAGTTCGCTGCACAATTCGGCGCCCAAGACCCGGCTGAGCGCCCGGGCACCGGCTTCGCCATAATGGCTCTGATCAAACCAAAGGCCGCGTTCAAAGAGGTCTGGATAGGCGTCGGGCCGATTGAAATTCAGCACCGGCAGGTCAGGCGCGATGCGCGCAAGCTCCACGCCCACACGCGGCGTGCGGTCGAGTTCTTCAGGGTCCGGAGAAATGAAAAGCGCGGCGTTGAGCCCAAGCGCCCGGATCCGCCGCAAGCGGTCTTCAAGATAGATCGCGCGAGCGGCAACGTTCTCATCGCTCGCCGCGCCGTAGCGCGCCATTGCGGCGTCGAACTTGTCCGGATGTTCCAGAAAATCTTTCCTGCGCGCATCAATGTCCGGCGTCGGCTGGGACCCAAGGATCTCGAACCCGTCGAACCCCATATCGAGCTTGAACGGGGCCGGCTTTTCCGGTGCCGGAAAAAATAGCGCCGCAGCGCGCCCGACGCCCGAAAGGTCATAGGCGGCGCCGGCGCCAAACATGCCGAGCCTGAATATCTTCTTCGGTGCGGACTCCGGAAAGGAGGCAATGCTTTTTATCGTCGGCCCGTATTCTGCCGGCCCATGGAAAAACCGCGCGCGCTCGTTCGTAGCGTTATCGAGCGCCCGGGCCTCTGGCAGCGGGTCCTCAATCACGACCGTGCGAAGCGTGCCTTTTCCTGCTTCGAGCACATGATCGACAAGCCAGTCCTGTTCGGCGCCGGTCAGGCCGAAGACTCCGAAATTGAAAACGTCGGGACGCGGGCAACCAGCGGATTCCGCCGCAGCTTCCACTTCGTCAGGCACGACATGGTAAAAGGTGCGGGAGGTGCCGATGAAGACCGTATCGTATGCGTCGGCTTGCGCTTGGTAGGCTGCCAGTTTGGGGCTCAGCACGTTCATGTCGGGTACGGGCGCCTGATGGCGTAGAAACAGTGAGAATCCGCTGGCGATCACCGCGAAGGTTGCCGCCATGAGCAGAGTCGGCACCAGCGCAGCGCGCGCCTGCGCGAGGTTTCCGCGTTCCGACAAAAAGAAGCCCTCCCCTTTGGCTGCAGGGCGAAAAGTCGCGACCGGGCATAGCACCGGATTCCCGGTTCCGGTTGCACATATCATGCCATGGGGTGGGATTGGTTACTGGCCGGTTTCTGCCGAGCCGAGCGCCACGATCCGGTAGCCATCGAGTTTCAGCCGGGACAGCAACAGGTTGACCCGCTCATCCGATTTATCGAACGGATCGTGGAGAAGGATGACCCCTTTCCTGCCAGCCAGGTCCAGCTTCTGGAGGATCATGTCCACGGAGGCCTCCGGGCGGTTTTTGGTCCAATCGGCTCCGTCTGCTGTGACGCCAACCTCAAGCAATCCCATTTCGCGTACATCGGCGGAAAGTTCAGCATTCGTCGCAACGAACGGAAACCGGAACATGATCGCCTTCGCGCCTGTTCCGGCGAGAGCCGCGTTAACCGCGTCCATGCCCGTGGATACTTCGCTATGCGCCGCGTCTGCCGTCAGTGTCATCAGGTTCGCATGCGACCAGGAATGACCGCCCAGCGAATGACCCCGCCTGGCGATCTCGCGAACCATGTCCGGATACCGGTCCGCCTGCCCTCCCAGCAGAAAGAATGTCGCCTTCGTGCATTGCTGATCGAGTTGGGCGAGTACGGCAGGCGTACGTCTCGGGTCGGGGCCATCGTCGAATGTCAGGACGACTTCCCCGTCGTTCAGAAGCGTCTCGATCGATCCGGCATCTGCCGTCACCGCAATCGTTCGCTCAACACCGAGCTTCGTGCTGTCACATGCAATCGCGGCCGGTTCGGCGGGTGTCGCGTCGGAACAGGCCGCCATAGCCAAGGCGCACACAATCAATATGCTAGTCTGTTGCCACGCACGCACTTCCTGACGAATTTTCATGTAAAACAATCCAGTAGAGATACCGACGATCCGGTATCCGATGTTATCCGGCTTTCGTGATCCCCGCAAACCGTACCAAAGAAGCCGGCAAAAGACTCCCGACACGCGAACATTCTTGTATTTGGTTAATTCCGGGTCCTAGTATTCCGGTGCACCCTTCAGCGCGTATTCCGAAGGGGCCGGAGACCTGATGGGGAAGGATCGCACCTACTACTACCCGCTGGATGCCATTCGCTTTTTGGCAGCGCTTTCCGTCGCCCTGTTCCATCTCGGCTTCTATTCCTGGGCCTCGGAAACTTCTTCAACCTCGCGCATCTTTGCGCACGTCAATGCCCTTCCGAAACTGGCATCGGTCACCTGGTTTGGCTGGATCGGCGTAAACGTCTTCTTCGTGATTTCCGGCTTCGTCATTGCAAATTCAGCCAATGGGGCGTCGCCGATCTCCTTCCTCAAGAGTCGGACGCTACGCCTGTACCCTGCGGCATGGATTTGCGCGACAATCACGCTGGTTGCGTGGCTCGCCATCGCACACCGTCCGCCGTCGGAACTCATAGGCCCCTATTTTCACGCCATGGCGCTCTGGCCCCTGCCAAACTGGATCGACGGTGTGTATTGGTCGCTCGCCGTCGAAGTCTGTTTCTATGCCACAATCTTCCTTTTGCTCGCTTTCCATCAATTCCAGCACGTCACTCTCTACGCATGGGTTTTGACGCTGCTCAGCGGTGCCTATCTTGGCGCAATCAGCTTGGGAATGCTGCCGGAGTCCGGATGGATATGGCTCCATTCCGATGTCCTTTTACTGCAGCACGGCCCCCTTTTCGCGATCGGAATCTGGATGTGGAAATCCAGTGGCCGGCGTAATGGGATGCTGGACTATATCGGCCTCGGGACGGCGATAGGGGTCGCACTCATCGGTATCGGCTTGCGAGCCGAGTCGCTCCAATTGGTCGAGGCACCCGCCGCTTCAGGATTCTCGATCGAAGAGCCGATGATTGTCTGGTTGGTCATTCTCGCTTTCATGTTCATGTTCACCCGTTGGCCAGGCACCTTCCGCCCGCGTTCGTTGCGAACGCGCGCCCTGACCCGCAAACTCGGGCAGGCAACCTATCCCCTGTATCTTGTTCACAACGTGGTCGGCGCCGGCTTGATGCATATTCTCATCCAGGCCGGCATGAGGCCATATTTGGCGTTGGCATTTGCGCTTGCGGCAGTCATCGCGCTTGCGTGGCTAATCGCCTGGATTGCAGAGCCCGTCATTGGCGCCTGGCTTCGCGCGATGCTCAACAAGGCAGAGGTGCAGCTCTTGCGTTTCCCGGGTGGTCGGGCATTGGCGCGCCCGGGCGGTATTGCCGACTGAGGCTAAAGGAAGAACCGACCCTCGATCGTGGTGACAGCGCGGCCGATGAGCTTCACCCGTTCGCCTTGCAATACAGTATCGATACGCGCGCCTCGGCCCGGATAGGCCTGGAAACAGCCAAGCGTATCCTTGCCGAACCGTTCGGACATCACGCGCGCCAGCATCGTGTGCCAACTGCCCGTGGCGGGATCCTCATCGATACCGCTGCCCGGCGCGAAAAAACGACTCGTGACGTCCACGCCATCTCCGCCCGGGGCAAAGCAGCCGAAATTGCCACGATCCCAGTCGCCACTCGGCGCGCCGAGGGACTTCAGCGCCTTGAGATCAGGCGCCAGCGCGCGAACCGTCTCCGGCGTCTCGAACATGGCCGCATAGAACATGCCGCCCCAAGCCTGGACAGGCCTTGCACCCAGCGCGGCAGTCACGTCATCGGTCACCACAAACTCCTTCACAGGCGCCGAGGGAAAGTCCATCTCCAGACGTCCATCCTTCAGCTTGCGCACGGTCAAGCGACCGGATTTGACTGTGTCGAAGGAAATAGCGTCTCCAGCAAAGCCTTCGTGCGTGAACAGAACATGGGCGGCAGCGAGAGTCGCGTGACCGCAGAGCGGCACTTCAACTGCCGGAGTAAACCAGCGCAAGTGCCAGCTCGTTTCCGCCGTGCGAACGATATAGGCCGTCTCGGCCACATTGTTTTCCGCAGCGATCGCCAACATGACATCATCGGCGAGAAAGGCCTCAAGCGGCATGATGCACGCCTGATTTCCCTCGAAGGCGCGGGAAGCAAAGGCGTCAACCTGATAGAATGGTAGCGCAGGCATCGGGTTATCTCCGTTAGCGGTCACTCTCTCTCGCACAGTCCCGCGTCCGGGAAAAACCAGAATTCATAAATGGGCGTTCAGCTTTTCTAACGCATCTTGGCACGTTCAGCCGCCGTTCATCGCCTGGCGCGCTATTCTCGGAACGCATCATTGGATGGCAGAGGTTGGCTGGCCCTCCCGACTTTTACCGTCAACTGCCTTGGTCAAACCCCTGGGGCGCTCTTCCGTCCAATGCTGCACTTCATTCGCTGTCCAGCACCCAGCCATGATTAACGGGGCCATGGCCCTTGCCGAGCGGTTTCGCTGCCCGGATCGCACCGATCAGATATTCGCGGCCGCGCTCCACTGCGTCCGGCACGCTCGCCCCCTGCGCAAGGTGGGCGGCAATCGCCGACGCCAGCGTGCAGCCCGTGCCGTGCGTCGACATTGTCACGATGCGGGGACTTTCGAATATCCACTCACCTGTCGTTGTCTGCAGCACGTCGGTGATCTTGTTGCCACCAATGTGTCCGCCCTTGATCAGGGCGCCATGCGCACCGAGTTCCAACAGGCGTTCAGCGGCACGACGCTGACCGTCCACCGTCTCGACGACCTTCCCGGTCAGCACTTCCGCCTCTGGCGCATTCGGCGTGACGAGACGCGCGCGCGACACCAGTTCGGACCGGATCGCGTCAACTGCCTTGGCATCAACCAGCCGGTCGCCAGACGTCGCAACCATGACCGGATCGATCACGCGCGGCGCCATCGATGCCACTTCTGCCAGGCACTCGGCAATCGCCTCGACCAGTGCTGCCGAGCCCAGCATGCCTGTCTTGATCACGTCTGCACCAATGTCGGCCAGTGTCACCTGAATCTGGCCGATGACAGCGTCCACGGGTACCGGCCAAACGCCGTGCACGCCTTTCGTATCCTGCACAGTGATCGCGGTAACGGCTGTCATGGCAAAACCACCCAGCATCGTCACCGTCTTGATGTCCGCCTGAATGCCGGCGCCGCCGCCTGAGTCCGACCCGGCGATGATGAGGACCCGGCCCTCGGGGCCTTCGGCCTTTTTCATGGAGCGCATCAGACCTTGATGTCTGCCTTCTTCGCGTCCGCCAGGAAGGTTTCAAGGCCTTTATCCGTCAGCGGATGGTTGACGAGGCTCTTGATCACGTTTGGCGGCATCGTTGCAACGTCAGCGCCAGCGAGGGCCGACAGTTTGACGTGGTTCGGCGTGCGGATCGACGCAGCCAGGATCTCGGTATCGAAAAGATAATTGTCATAGATCTGGCGGATGTCGCTGATCAGCTCCATGCCGTCGATATTGATATCGTCGAGGCGTCCGATGAATGGCGAGATGAATGCCGCGCCAGCCTTGGCAGCGAGCAAGGCCTGGTTGGCCGAGAAGCAAAGCGTCACGTTCACCGCTGTCCCTTCGTCCGACAGGGTACGACAGGCCTTGAGCCCGTCCCAGGTCAGCGGCAGCTTCACGGCCACGTTCTCGGCAATCTTGGCGAGCTTGCGCCCTTCGCGCACCATGCCATCGACATCTGTCGCGACGACTTCCGCACTGACCGGACCATTTGTCAGTCCACAAATCTCCTTGATTACTTCCGCAAACGGGCGACCGGACTTTGCGATCAGGGAAGGATTGGTCGTGACGCCATCGATCAGGCCGGTCGCGGCGAGTTCGGCAATATCCTTGGTGTCGGCGGTGTCGACGAAGAATTTCATGTCTGGGATCCGGTCTTGAAGGGGTTTCGGGAAACTACGGCCGCCCGATGGACGTATAGGCAAACCCGTGGGCCGCCATGTCTTCGGGCGAATAGATATTGCGCAAGTCTACCACGATATTGCTGTTGAGCGCAGCCTTCACCCGGTCAAAATCAAGCGCGCGGAATTGGTCCCACTCCGTAATGATCACCATGGCGTCGGCGCCCTTGATGGCTTCATACGGGCCCGTGGCGAATTCGACGCCCTCGAGCAGGTGCGCCGCCTCAGTCATGGCCTCGGGATCATAGGCGCGGATCTTGGCACCGGCCGCAATCAGGGCCGGCAGGATATCGAGGCTCGGCGCATCGCGCATGTCGTCGGTATTCTGCTTGAATGCGAGGCCCAGCACACCGATCGTCTTGCCCGTCACGTCGCCGCCCATCGCACGGATGACTTTGTCAGCCATGGCTTTCTTGCGCGCGGCGTTCACTTCAACGACCGTATCGATAATCCGCACTGGCGCGCCCGCATCATTTGCCGTCTTGGTCAGGGCCAGCGTGTCTTTCGGGAAGCAGCTGCCGCCATAGCCCGGTCCGGCATTCAGGAATTTCCGGCCGATCCTGTTATCCAGCCCGATTCCACGCGAGACTTCCTGCACATTCGCACCGACCTTCTCGCACAGGTCTGCCATCTCGTTGATGAAGGTGATCTTGACCGCAAGGAAAGCGTTCGCCGCATACTTGATTAGTTCCGACGTGCGCCGGTCTGTAAACAGGATGGGCGTTTCGTTGAGGAATAGCGGGCGGTAGAGTTCGCGCATCAACTGGCGGGCGCGCTCGTCTTCCGTGCCGACGACAATACGGTCCGGAATTTTGAAATCCTTGATCGCAGCGCCTTCGCGCAGGAATTCCGGGTTGGACACGACCGCAAAGTCGCCATCGGGGCGGGCGTCGCGCATGATCTGTTCGACTTCATCGCCTGTGCCGACCGGAACCGTCGACTTGGTCACGATGACCGTAAAGCCGTCCATCAAGCCGGCGATTTCCTTTGCGGCGGCGTAGACGTAGGATAGGTCTGCATGGCCGTCACCGCGCCGCGAGGGCGTGCCAACCGCGATGAACACCGCGTCGGCATCCTTGATCGCGTCAGCGGCATCGGTGGTGAAGAACAGGCGCTCTTCCTCGACATTGGTCGCGACCAGCGCGTCGAGGCCCGGTTCAAAAATCGGCATGATGCCATTTTTCAGGCGTTCGATTTTCGAAGCGTCCTTGTCAACGCAGGTCACGACATGACCGAAGTCTGCAAAGCAGGCTCCCGATACCAGTCCAACATAGCCAGTGCCGATCATCGCAACGCGCATGGAATAGTCCTTTCGAGAGCCCCTGACGCCAATCGGGCGACGGGTGCGATTTTTGTGCCATCAGGTCAAGTGGGCGCGCCAGACGCGCAACGCCTTCAAGCGATATAGGATAGGGAAGCAGACACAAGACGTGCGGTTTCCAGTTCGGAATCATCGTCGAAATAGGCTGCCAACATGGCTTGGCCGTCGCTGCCATGGGCGAAACTGTAGAGACCTTTCACAATCACGCCGTCGGCGCGGGTCTCCGAGAGACGATAGGTAAGACGGCTGACGCCGCCTTCGACGCTTTCGGAAATGTCCGTCGCCGCTGCCGATGCGTTCGCGCGATCACGCTGCATCCGGTCGTCGAGCGACATGCCGTCTTCGGTGCCATACGCCGTCAGCCAGATCGTCATGCCCGGACGCCAGAAACAGAGACCGGTATCCTCTTCGCGTCGATTGAACCGACCCGGCAGGGTCAGTGCCCATCGGTCGGTGACCTGCTGGCGACCGGATACGGCTGCATAGTTCGGATTGAGCGACATGCGTCTCAGATCTCCTGGTTGTAGGCTCCGACTTCGGCATGCTTGCCGAGGCGGGGTTTGACTTCCTTGTGGAAGAGATCGCGCATGTCGTCATTGCTCGCCATGGATTCGACAACCACGACCAGTTCCGGCTTGTTCGATGAGGCGCGCACAAGCACCCAGCTGCCATCGTCCAGCGTCACACGCGCGCCGTTGACAGTGTTCACGTCGATCACTTTGCGACCGAGAATTTCAGTGCCGTTGAGCGCCTCGTATTCGGCAACCATCTTGTCGACCACGTCATACTTCACTTCATCGCCGCAATGCGGCGACATGGTCAGTGATGTATAGGCAATGCCGAGTTCGTCGCGGAGGTCGGCCATGGTCTTTCCGGGGTTGCGATCGAGCATTTCGAGGATCGCCTTGGCGGCCGTCAGGGCGCAGTCATAGCCCAGCCCGATGGGCGGACGGAAGAAGAAGTGGCCGGACTTCTCGAAGCCCGCCAGCGCGCCGAGTTCATTGGTGCGGCGCTTGATGTAGGAGTGGCCGGTCTTGTAATAATCGACCGTCGCGCCGTTTTCCTTGAGGATCGGATCGGTCTTGTAGAGGCCCGTGGACTTCACATCGACGACAAAGGTCGCGTTCTTGTAGTTTTTCGACAGGTCGCGGGCCAGCATCAGGCCGATCTTGTCGGCATAGATTTCCTCGCCCGTATTATCGACGACGCCGCAGCGGTCACCGTCGCCATCAAAGCCGAGTACGACATCGGCGCCGAGTTCCTTCACGGCTTTCGACATTTCGTGCAGCATTTCGGCGTCTTCGGGGTTCGGGTTGTATTTCGGGAACGTGTTGTCGAGATTGCAGTCCATCTCGATCACTTCAGCGCCCATCGCCCGCAATGCGTCCGGCGCAAAGGCGCCCGCCGTCCCGTTGCCGCAGGCCGCGATCACCTTGATCGGGCGCGACAGTTTCACACCGTCAGCCACCGACGCGATATATTTCTCGCGCATGCCGTCGACGCGGTAATGCGCCCCGCCGGCGCGCGGCGTGAAGTTGCCACCCATGACGATTTCCTTGAGGCGGCCCATCTCGACCGGCCCGAAGGTCAGCGGACGGTCAGCGCCCATTTTCACGCCGGTCCAGCCATTCTCGTTATGGCTCGCGGTGACCATGGCGCAGCAGGCAGCATCCAGCTCGAACTGGCTCCAGTAGACCATTGGCGACAGCGCGAGGCCGACATCCAGCACTTCGCAGCCGCCCTGCACCATGCCCAGGATCAGGGCATTCTTGATCGGCTGGCTGATTGAGCGGAAATCGTGTCCGGTCACCACTTTCGGCGTCACGCCCATCTCATGGAACAGGGTCGCCATGCCAAGGCCAAGGGCCTGAACGCCGGTATAGTTCAGTTCCGGGGCCTTTGGGTGGCCAATGCCATTGAACCACCAGCGCGCATCATATTCGCGAAAGCCGGTAGGCTTCACCAGGGGCAGGATCTCGAATTCCAGCGTATTGTCATCAATATGGGCGAGCGGCTTCGGCATCATGGCAGGCTGTCTCCGGGTTTCAGCAGGTGTTCAACACAAGTCTGGCGTTTCTGGCAACAGGATGCAGGTTTCGCGCCAGAGGCGATATGTTAACCGCCAAATCGCTCAGCGGGCATGACTTTTCAGGAAGTCGGCAATCCATTCGCCCAGAAGGGCATTGTCGCCCGGTGCAGCGAGGGACGCCACCGCCTGCGCTGCGGCAGGGCCGAGACGATCCTCGCGCGCTGTATAGAGCGCTGCAGAATAGGTGTCATCGAACTCTGGATGGCACTGGAAACTGATAGCGGGACCATTCGCATAATAGAGACCCGCATAGGGCGTAAAGTCCGACCGCGCGATCACCTCGGCGCCCGGCGGCAGGGTGACAACCTGGTCCTGATGGCTGACCGCGACAGAGATCGTTTTTGGACAATTTTTTGCGACAAGGCCGGGACAGGCCTGCACCTCATAGGTGTGACGCCCGACACCCCAGCCCTTGGGGGATTTGATCACCTTGCCGCCGAGGGCCTCGGCGAGGAGTTGGTGCCCGAAACAGATGCCGACCTGCGGCACAGCTGCAGCAGTGGCTGCGCGGGCGAAGTCCATCAGGGCGCCGATCCACGGGGCGTCATCATAGACGCCCGCTGGCGATCCCGTGATCAGGATGGCCTCCAGAGAGGCCGGATCCGGCAAAGCCTCACCCTTGATGACGGACACGGTGTCGAACGTCATGGCCGGATCGGCACCACGAACAAGTGCACGAAACATGCCCGGATAATCCACGAATGCAGCCCGGATAGGCTCCGGAACGAGGCCGGTTTCGACGATCGTCAGTTTCATGGAGCGGGCGGCGCCTCTGGCAGCTGCCCGGCAACCCAGGCCTTGATATGCGCATCGAGCACATCAAGTGGCACGGCGCCTTCCTCCAGCACGGCGTCATGGAACGCCTTGATGTCGAATTGCTCGCCCAGCGCGGCTTTAGCCTGGGTCCGCAATTCGCGGATTTTCAGCTCGCCCATCTTGTAGGCCACGGCCTGGCCCGGCCAGCCGATATAGCGCGTCACCTCGATCTCGATATTGAGCGGGGCGAGCGCGCTATTGTCCTTGAAACAGGCCTCGGCCTCTTCCCGCGTCCAGCCATACCAGTGCAGGCCCGTATCCGCGACGAGGCGGCAGGCCCGCCACATCTCCATCGACAGGCCGCCAAAGCGCTCATACGGCGTCTCATACATGCCGGCCTCGCCAGCGAGATGCTCAGCATAGAGGCCCCAGCCCTCGCCGAAGGCGGTGGCATAATAATCCTGGCGGAATTTCGGCTGGTCGCTCATTTCCTGAGCGAGTGCGATCTGAAGGTGGTGGCCGGGGACGGCCTCATGCGCCGTCAGGGCCGGAAGCTCGTACAGCGGGCGTTGTTCAAGGGCGTAAGTATTGACCCAATAGATGCCGTGGCGCCCTTCGGCCGGATCGCCCTCGACATAGCGGGCCGACGTGTAACCCGGCGCGATGGCATCCGGCACCGGCTCGACATCATAGGCCAGTTTGGGCAGGCGGCCGAAATAGTCGGGCAGCATCGCATCCATCCGCGCGGCAATCACCTTGGCCTTTGTCATCAGGTCCTTGTCAGACGTGGCATAGAATTGCGGATCGGCGCGCAGGAAGGCGAGGAAGTCAGCAAAACTGCCGTCGAAACCGATCTCCGCAATGATGTCTTCCATTTCGGCCCGGATACGCGCGACCTCGCGATTGCCAAGTTCATGGATCTCGACCGGCGTATAGCCCGCACCAGCCGTGTGATGCTCGACCAGCGCCGTATAAATTTCCCTGCCGGACGGCAGCGCCGCAATGCCCGCACCCGCCCGCGCATGCGGCTCATAGTCCGTAGCGATGAAACGCAATGTGTCCTGATAGGCCGTTACGGCGTGCGAAACCGCCTCAAGTCCGTCAGCACGCAGGCGCGCCGCAATCTCAGGGTCCATGTCCGCCGGCAGGCTGGCGAAAGGCGTGAACAGGCTGCTCTCTGCCGGATCCGTCACGATCTGCTCGCGAATCTGGTCGGTCATCGTCCCCAGCGGATCGGTATTCGCCGTCCAGCCGGTTGCGATGCCCCGGCGCATGTTCTCGATATTCTCGGCGAAATAGCGGGGGACGTCATTGAGGCGGGCGATCCAGGCTTCGGCATCTTCCTGCGAATCGAGCGTGGTCTGCATGGCCGCGAAGATCGGCTCGGCCTGGAATCCCCAGTCGCCGGTGAACGGGATGCGCACCGCGTCATATTGCGCATCATCGAGGTCTGATCGCAGGAGCCGCCCAAGGATTGCCTTGTCGACCGTACGCGACGTCTCGACCGACTCAATTCGTTGCAACAGGTCCTGCGCCCTGATGGCCTGAGCCGCGACGGCATCCGGGCTGACGTCGCGCCACTGGCGCGCTGCGGATCCATTGTCGCGCGCCGCCTGATCGGGATTGACCGTGCGAACATAGGTTTCATATTCGGCAACAAGCGCATCCATGGCGTCCGGCGCCGTCTCTGCATGCGCCACGAGTGACATTGCAAGCAGGCCCAGACCAAAAATCAGCGGTTTCATTTTGTCGCTCCTGTCGCCCTTCACGTTGACAGGATCATAGAGGCGCCTAGAACGCGAAGCCAAGCGTTTCATTACAGGTGAGGTA
>NZ_JBBKXE010000147.1:0-16539 GCF_037969335.1 Hyphomonas sp.
ATACTACCCCCCCATGCACCCCCGGCACGCCCAACTCTATGCGCACGTCCATGTCCTCCTCTGGCCATGGCTCTGGTGGCAATTGCAGAACCTGAACCGCTGGATGAAGGCGACCGGGCGCGGCCTGCTCGTCAGTGTCGACCGCTGGGGCAATGTCTATATCCGTTTCATGGGTGACGCGCCGGAGGCGGAGGACCGTTTCACACCGCTGCCAGTCTCGGCGCGGCTCGCGGCGGCACTCGCCCCCGAACCGTGTCCCCGGCGCAGGCCGGGGTCTCCCTCAATCCACTCCGGACCTGCCGCACGAGGTCCCGGCCTGCGCCGGGAACACGGATGCCTCACTGGGCTGCCCCTGCCACATACCTGACCCGGGCCACAACCCCAGCACACCCTTACCTCACCCCCAAAGCGCCCTCACAGGCGCCGCACGTGCAGGCTCAGTCATAGTCCACTTTTTCGAGGAACAGGCCGTCCGGCGGCGACACCGGCCCGCAGGCCGTGCGATCGGTCGCCGCGAGTATCTCGCTCAGCCAGCGGGCATCGCGCTTGCCGCGTCCGACTTCCACCAGCGAGCCGACCATCGAGCGCACCTGCCGGTGCAGGAAGCTCTGGGCCGACAGCGTGCATTCGATCCGGTCGCCATAGCGGGCGATGTCGAACCTATCCAGCGTCTTGACCGGGCTGCGCGCCTGGCATTCCATGTCGCGGAACGTGGTGAAGTCATGCGTGCCGAGCAGCACCTGCGCGGCGTCGTGCATCTTGCGGGCATCGAGCTTCGGCGCAATCCGCCAGGCGAGACCCTTTTCTACCGTCAGGTCGGCGCGGCGGTTGATGATGACAAAGCGATAGTGGCGCGCCTTGGCGCTGAAGCGTGCGTGGAAATCCTCTTCGACTTTCTCGGCCGACAGAACTGCGATGGGGTGCGGACGCAGGTGGAAGTTCAGTGCGTCGGCCACTTTGCCGGGCCGGTCGACAGCGAAATCGAGATGGGCGACCTGGCCCATCGCATGCACGCCGCTATCGGTCCGCCCGGCGCCATAAACTTCGACAGGCCCGCCATCCAGCTTGGCGGCGGCGGCCTCGATGGCGCCTTGCACCGTCGGCTTGCCCGGCAGCCGCATCCAGCCCTGGAACGGGCCGCCATGATATTCGATCAGGAGTTTATAGCGGGCCATGAATTATCCGCCGAACGCGGAAGGATAGGTGAGGGTACCGGACGCCGGTGCCGATTCTGCCAGCCGTTTTGCCATGAAATGCGGCCCGCTCCACGGCGCCGTGAAGGGCAGGGCGGCATCAGCCGAAAAGCCGAAGCGCGGATAATAGTCAGCATGCCCCAGCACGAAGACAAGGCTCTCGCCAGCGCCTTCCAGCGCCATGAGCCCCGTCCGGACAAGGCCGCTGCCAATGCCCTGCTTCTGCCGGCCCGGCAGCACGGACATCGGCCCCAGCCCCACCGCCAGCGGCGCGCCGTCCACGAGGATACGGAAGAATTCCACATGTCCGACAATCCGGCTGTCATCATGTGCAATTAGCGACAGGATGCTGTCGCCGTCCCGTTTCAGCCTGCGGACAATCTTGCCTTCAGCCGACTGCCCGAAAGCCGCATCGTTCAGCTTGGCGATTTCGTCAATGTCGTCGGCATGCGCCGGGCGGATCCAGGTGCTCATGCGCTCAGCCGCGTGCCGGGCGCAATCGGTGTCCCGTTCAGGAAAACGCTCGCGCTCATCGGCCCCTTGCCCGGGCGCTGTAGCGTGGTGATCCGCACCGCGCCGCCATCGCCGCAGGCGACCAGCAGCTTGTCGTCCAGAACAGTGCCCGGCGTGGCCCCGCCAGAGGTTCCGGCCACTTCGCTCATCAGCAGTTTCAGGCGCACGGGCGTGTCTTCGCCCTCCGGGGTCCAGCGGCAGATGGCACCGGGAAAGGGCGACAGGCCCCTTATATGGCAATCGACTTCAGCGGCGGGTTTCGACCAGTCGACCAGCTGGTCGTCGGCGCTGATCTTGTGCGCATATGTAATGCCGTCTTCCGGCTGGGCTTTCGGTGTGATCGCCCCGTCTGCCCAGCGCGCCAGTGCAATCGGCGCGAGGTCGGCGGCGAGTTCCGCCAGCCGGTCGTGCAGCGTGCCGGCTGTCGTGGCCAGCGTGATCGGCGTGCGCGCCGACATCAGTACCGGTCCGGTATCCAGGCCCGCATCCATCAGCATCGCGTCGACCCCGGTCTCATGGTCGCCCGCCATGATCGCCCGCTGGATCGGCGCCGCGCCGCGCCAGCGCGGCAGGATCGAGGCGTGCATGTTGAGACAGCCAAGACGCGGCGCATCCAGCACCGCCTGCGGCAGGATCAGGCCGTATGCCACGACAACCGCTGCATCGAGGTCCAGCGCAGCAAACGCCTCCTGCTCCGGTGTCGCCTTCAAGGATTTCGGCGTGCGCACCTCAAGGCCATGCTCTTCGGCCCAGGCCTGCACGGGCGTCGGGGTCAGTTTCTTGCCCCGTCCCGACGGGCGCGGCGGCTGGGAATACACGCAGGCAATCTCGTGGCTCGCTGCGACAAGCGCGGCGAGCACGTCAACGGCAATCTGCGGACTGCCCATGAAGGCAAGGCGAAGCGGTTGGGTCATGGTGCGGGGGTCTAGCGCGCGGGGCGCTGGCAATAAAGCAAAGATTGGCGCGGCAGGATCAGGCGACGTCTTCGCGGATCTTGCGAATCCTGGCTTTCTTGACCTTGTCGATGGCCCGCATCCGCTTCAGGCGCGAGAGATAGTCGATGAACAGCGTGCCTTCGAGATGGTCCATCTCGTGCTGGATGCAGACCGCGTAGAGCTCTTCGGCCCATTCCTCGACCGGGTTGCCATCATAATCCAGGTAACGGATCAGGCAGCGTACCGGGCGTTCAACCTCGTCGAAAATGTCGGGCACCGACAGGCAGCCTTCTTCATAAGGCTGCGTCTGCTCGACTGTTTCGAGGATTTCGGGGTTCACGAAATAGCGCGGCTGGGGCTCTTCGTTCTCGGGGGCGAGGTCCATGACAATGACGCGAAGTGGCACGCCGATCTGGATTGCGGCCAGCCCAATGCCCGGCGCGTCATACCTGGTTTCCAGCATGTCATCCATCAGCGCGCGAATCTCGTCGGTGACGCCGCCTTCAACAGGCTTCGACACCTCTTTGAGGCGTGGATCGGGTACAGTCAGGATTTCGCGTATGGCCATAAGGGGGAGATATGAACAGAAGGGCGTCTGGTCAACTGGTACGGCTCATTCGGCGGCCAGGGCTTTTTTCTTGCCCCCCAGGTCCAGTTCGCCTGTCGCGTCGGGCGCATTCGCCCGATTTTCGATCTGCCTCGGCTCCGGCAGCACCTTGTTCGGCGGGGCGATTTCCATGTCCTCGAACTTGCGCAGCGTCGGCAGGACGCGCTTGTCGAACGATCCCATGGCCGAATTGAAATGGTCGACAGAGCCGTTCAGCGTTTTCCCGAGCTTCTCGATATGGCCGAGCATGACGCTCATCCGGCCATGCAGTTCGGCGCCGAGTTCGGCCGCCGCCATGGCATTCTCGTTCTGGTGATGCTGGCGCCAGAGGTGCGCCACTGTCCGCGCCAGTGCGATCAGCGTCGTCGGCGTCGTGACGATGACCTGCCGCGCCATGGCTTTCTCGATCAGGTCGGGGGACTGTTCCAGCGCGGCGGCGAAGAAGTTTTCCCCGGGTATGAACATGGCGATATAATCGAACCGGTTGCCGAGGTTTGACTGGTAATCCTTCGACGCCAGCGTGGTGACGTGGCGCTGCACGCTTTGCGCATGCGCCTTCAGGTGCGCCAGCCGTTCGACCGGGTCTTCGGTATTGGTGGCGGCCATGTAGGAGGCGAGGGACACTTTGGAATCGATGACGATCTGCCGGTCGCCGGGCAGGCGGATGATGGCATCCGGGCGCTGGCGGCCTTCCTCGGTTGCGTCATGGACCTGCTCATTGAAGTCGCAATGGGCCGACAGGCCCGCCTGTTCCATGACATTGCGCAATGTCATCTCGCCCCAGCGGCCGCCGCCTTTCGGCGCAGTCAGGGCGTTCACCAGCTTGCCGGTCTCGGCGGTGTTGCGATGCAGGCTCTCGCCGATCGCCTTCACCTGTTCGGACAGGAGTGACTTGTCCTCGGTCCGGACCTTTTCGAGGTCGTCGACGCGCTTCTTGAAGGCATCGAAATTCTCACCGATTGGTTTCATCAGTTCCTGCAGCTGGCCCTTGGCGCCTTCCTTGTGCTTCTCGAACGTTTCATTGGCGAGTTGCAGGAATTGGGCATTGGCGGTCCGCAACACGCCCTGCGCCATCTCGGCGAACTTGCGCTCATCCTCTTCGCTGCGGGCCCGGATTTCAGCCAGCGCGATCTCTGCCTGACGAGCGACTTCTTCTTTTGTGCGCAGCGCCTGTTTCGTATCCGAGAGATCCTCGGCGGTCCGCGTCTGCTCGCGGCGAGCGAGGTCTGCCCGCCCCCACAGAACGTAGGCCGCAAAGCCAAGCCCCAGCACGCCCAGTAGCAGCACGATATGCACGGCGTCTAAGCCGGCGGTTCCGATGGTAACGATAGGTGTCATTGCGATATCCTGCCACGATTCCCGTGGAACATATCTAGAACGATGTCATGTGTCCACGCGCTGAAAACGCCGCATGAAAACTAGCCGTTGGTCGGTGCGCCCGCCAGCGCATTCAGGCTCTCGATCAGGTCTGCCGTGATCGTTCCGGTCACCGGAAGGCCATTGGCTTTCTCATAGTCGCGGATCGCCTTGGCCGTGCTGCCGCCGATCACGCCATCTGGTGTGCCGACATTGTAGCCGAGCGCCGACAGGGCGACCTGCACGCCTTGCACCTGGAGCGGATTGCCGGTGTTCCAGGGCTGGGCCCCGAAGCGCCCATTGCTGATGGCATTGTCGCGGGAGGCTTCCCAGAAGACCGCGCGAGCCCGGGCCTGTTCGGCGGCTTCCGCCGATATGCGGCCTGAAAGGTCGGCGATCTTGGCGGGTGCGCCCGCATCGCCGTTCTTGCCGGCAATTTCGAACCAGAACATGGCTTCGGTCAGGTTCGGGCTGATGCCGAGGCCCTGCTCGTAGAGAACGCCGAGATTGTACTGGCTGTCGACAATGCCGAACTCGGCGGCCTTGCGGAACCATTCGACGGCGCCAGCATAGCTCTGCGGTCCGCCGTCGCCCTCGGCCATGAAGACGGCAAGGTCATGCATGGCTCTGACATTGCCGCCATTGGCAGCCTTTTCCGTCCACTCCCGGGCCAGCGCGAGATCCTTGGGAACGCCATTGCCTTTCTCGTGCAGCTTGGCGAGGCCATACTGCGCGATGGGCAGGCCCTTGGCGGCCGACTTGCGCATCAGCGCTGCGCCGGTGGCAAAGTCGCCGGCGGCGATGCGTTCCTGGGCCAGCTGGTACTGAGCGATATGGTTTCCGGCAGCAGCAGCGCTTTCCACCGTCACGAAGGGCGAGATGGCGGGGAAATTCGAAGCAACCGGTGCTGCTGCCACAGGCGCCGGGGCGGCGGCAGTCACGGGCGCTGCGTCGAACAGTTCGGCGTCAACCTGTGGAGCCGCGGGTGCCACAACCGGGGCTTCGGCGTTGATCTGGCTGGCTCCTGCGTCTGGTTCGGCGGCGGGGGGCGGCGCTTGTACGCCCGCTGCAGCGCCGGGATCGACATAGGTATCGACAGAAGCGGCGACGACAGGCGCCTCCTGCTTGCCGCGAATATAGAGATAGCCGCCGACCGCGGCCCCGGTGATGACAACCGCAGAGGCGGCAGCATAGAGCGGCAGCTTGCTGGAGCCGGACGTCGCGCGGACCCCATTGAAGGACGGCTTATCGTTCTTGCGCCGGTTGCGGTGTTGCGGCTGTACGTCCGGTGTGCCGGCCGCACTGATCGCGGCCCGGCGGGCGCGAGCGATATAGTCATTTGTGTCATCCGCCCGAATGGCGATCGGCTCGGGATGGTCTTCAGCGAGGGGGTCAAGTTCGGCGTCGGGATCGGATTTCGGCGAGATCAGCGCGAGAAAGTCTTCGTCCTCGGAATCGTCCATATCGAAGATGTCAGATGCGCGCGCTTCGGTATGGCTGTCATGTTCACCGTCGATACCCTCCAGTTCGGAGAGCGGGTCGAAGAAGGATTCCGGCCCGAGTTCGGCTGGCGTATCAGAAAAGTCCTCGTCCCCGTGCTCGGCGATACCGGCTTCCAGAGGCATGTTGAGCACGTCCTCGAAATCCGATTTGTAGGGGTCGCTGCGACTCTCGATAGCGGCGTCCCAGCCAGCGATCCCGGCTTCGAAGAAGGCGTCGTCATCATCCGGATCGATCAACGTTTCCGCAAAAACAGCGTCATCGTCCTGAACGCCAGCTGCCGATGTTTCATCGAACATGTCATCGTCATTGTCATTGTCGTCTTCGATTTCAGGCAGGCCGGGTTCGAATGGCGCGCTGTCATCCTGGACCGGCGTATGGGCTTCCTGCGAGACCACGGGATCGGCGGCAAAATCGGGTGCCTCTGGCATCGCATCGGCGCCATCCGGGTCGGCATAGGGCGGAGAGGTGAATTCCTCGAGGCTTTCAAGCCGTGTGGCCAGGGACGCAATGGCGCGTTGTACGGGCGACAGCGACGCCGACGACTGGGCTTGCATATGCTCAAGCCGCTCGGAGACATTGGACAGGGCGTCCGACAGGCGCACATCCGTACGCTTGCGGTCCTCTTCCATCTGGGTCGCCATCGACTTGATGGCATCGTCCTGGCGTTTCTGGAGTCGCGAGGCCGCCGACGCGACCTGTTCGCCGATCTGTTCGATGGCCTGGGCGCTTCGCGTTTCGCTGTCGCTGACGCGATGATCAATCTGGTCGGCGAGCGTGTCGATGCGGGCGCTGACGGTTTCGCCGAGGCGTTCGATTTCGCCGCGCACGGCCTCGCCCGCAGCGGTGTCATCGCGCGCTTCGACGTCGCGGATGCGCTGGTCGAAGCTGGTCGATATCCGGCTGACCTGGCTCGACACGGTTGCCATAGTGCGCGACTGGCGCTCCTCGGTGGCGGCGAGGCGTTTCTGCACGTCCGAAAGCCCAGCCGTGAGGTCGGAGACGACTTCACTCTCCGCGACGTTGGCGGTACGCGCGATTTCGTCGGCAAGTTCGAGCCGGGTCTGGTCGACGGTTTCACGCAGGGATTTGGTCAGGTCGTCGAAACGGGCTTCGAATTCCGAGCGCAGCTTTTCAGCGAGCTCCGGATCGACGGATCCGGCCAGGGCTTCGACACGGTTGTCGAGGTGATTGAAAGTTGCTTCCAGGCTTTGCAGTGCAGCGTCGGTCGTGGTTTCGGCGCGGTTCAGGCGTTCCTGGATGCGCAGCAGCGTGCTTTCCATCGAATCCAGCGCGCCCGACACGTCGGACTCGACGGCGGTCAGGCGTTCGTCTGTCTGACCGGCCGTTGCGAAGCGTTCCTGAACTTCGCTTTCAAGTGTCGACAGGCGTGTCGTCAGTTCGCGCGCAGCCTTTTCAGAGCGCTTTTCGGCCTGCTCGACCGCCTGGTTGACCCGCGCAGCGGCGTCCGACAATTTCGATTCGACCCGGGTTTCCACGCCTTCGACGCGGTCGGTCAGGTCGGCAAATCCGGCTTCGACCCGGCCCTTGATGGCTTGGGCCTCGTGCTGGGCGAGTTCGCCTTCATCGTTGACATGGTCCGCCAGCTTGCCAAGCGCCTGCTCGAGTGACTTCAGCGCTTCGAGGTTCTGCTTGTTCGATTCATCCTGTTCAAGCCTGCGAACCTTGGACTGGAGCGCCTCATACGTGTCGCGGATCTCGTCCATCAGGCTTTCAACATGGCCGACGACGGAATTGCTGTTCTGCTCGGCATGCTCGAGCTTGGCGACGAGGCCGAGAACCGTGTGGTCCATGCCCGAAATGGCCAGCGTGGAGCGGGCTTCGGCCGCCTCGATGCGGCGCGTCAGGCGGTCCAGCGTGTTGGTTGTCGCATCCGGCCGCGGGCGCGGATTGCGAAACAGGGACGAGATTTCGTTGAGCTGGGATTCCTCGTCCGTCATCAGCAGGCGGTTAAGGTATTCACCAAGCGTCAGACCTTCGGCGCTCGCCGCTTCGCGCGCTGCATCGCGCGCGCGCTGGTCAATGCCTTTGACACTCCAGGGCCCTGTCTGGTTCATCCCGGATTCTCCTCGCTCAGCCCGCAAAGTTAACGCAGCAGGCAGATTCGTTCACATATTCTAACGGTGATGGCAGCCAGGGTCTTAAAGCGAGGTTAAAGGTAAATATTTTCGTACGATCTGGTAACGACTAAGGTTATCGCGTTTACCATAGGGAACGTTTCCGCGAACGTTCGCGTAAAGTTGACGTTGACGTTCGCGGAAGCCTTGGTCTAAGCTGTCGGCATGCATCACAAGACATCACACATTTCCGCCGCCGACAGCCGCACCTTCACGATTTCCGAGCTTGCCCGGGAATATGGTGTGACCCCCCGTGCCCTTCGCTTCTACGAAGACAAGGACATGCTGCATCCGGCGCGCGACGGCATGACCCGTGTCTATTCGAACCGGGATCGTGCTCGCCTGACGATCATTGTCCGCCTGAAGCGTCTCGGGCTGCCACTGGCCGACATCCGTGAAATCCTCGACCTCTACGTCCTGGATGACGGCGAACGGGCCCAGAAATACATGATGCTCGACAAGTTCCGCAAGCAGGTCAAAGAGCTGGAAGTCCAGCGCGAAGACATCGACACGGCGCTGACGGAACTGCGCAAGGGCATCCTCTGGCTCGAGGAGTTGATCCAGAAGGTCGGCCCGAACGAAGAAGGCAAGCGACAGGTTGCGGCCTATGAAGCGGTTGCCCGGCGCCAGCTCGACGAAGTCTGATCCACCTCTTTTCAAAGGTTTCTGGCAACTGGAACGACCTTTCTAGAACATGCGTCTAGAACGGCGTCAGTTGCCATTTTTTTATAAGGATTTCCGCCCCATGCCCCGTTACGACGCCCCGGTCCGCGATATGCAATTCATCCTGCATGAAGTGCTTCAATTGCAGAACTATTCGAACCTGCCTGGTTTCGAGGAAGCGACCCCGGACCTGATTGATGCGATCCTGGAAGAAGGCGGCAAGTTCGCCAAGGAAGTCCTGTTCCCGCTAAACCGTGTCGGCGACGTGCAGGGCTGCAAGCGCAATGATGACGCCAGCGTCAAGACGCCCGACGGCTTCCCTGATGCCTACAAGGCGCTGGTCGAGAATGGCTGGCCGCTCCTGTCGAAGGATCCGGAGATGGGCGGGCAGGGCCTGCCGCACGTCGTGAACCTCGCCTGGGGTGAGATGATTTCCTCGTCGAACATGGCCTTCGGCATGTATCCCGGCCTCACTTCGGGCGCCTATGAAGCGCTGATGGCTGGCGGCTCCGACGCGCAGCGCAAGATGTACGGCCCGAAAATGGCCAGCGCCGAATGGGCCGGCACCATGAACCTGACCGAGCCACAATGCGGCACCGATCTCGGCCTGATCAAGACCAAGGCCGCGCCACAGGCTGATGGCAGCTACAAAATTACCGGCCAGAAGATCTGGATTTCGGGCGGCGAGCAGGATCTCACCGAAAACATCATTCACCTTGTGCTTGCCCGGATCGAGGGCGCGCCTGAAGGCATCAAGGGCATCTCGCTCTTCGTCGTGCCGAAATACATCGTCCAGGAAGACGGCTCGCTGGGCGAGCGCAATGCCTGCTCATGCGGAGGTCTTGAAGAGAAGATGGGCATCCACGGCAACGCGACCTGCGTCATGAACTATGACGGCGCGACGGGCTGGCTTGTCGGCGAAGAACACAAGGGCATGCGCACCATGTTCGTGATGATGAACGAGGCCCGTCTCGGCGTCGGCCTGCAGGGCCTGGCCCAGGCCGAAGTGGCCTACCAGAACGCTGTCGATTACGCCAAGGATCGCGTCCAGGGCCGCTCGCTCAACGGTGCCAAGGCGCCGGAAAAAGTCGCTGACCCGATCATCGTCCATCCGGACGTGCGCCGCATGCTGCTCGATCAGAAAGCCTTCATCGAAGGCGCCCGGGCCTTTGCCTACTGGACCGCCTTCCAGGGTGACCTGCAGCACAAGTCGAATGACGAGAAGGTGCAAGAGCGCGCCGGTGACTATATGGCGCTGCTGACCCCGGTGGTGAAAGCCTATCTCACGCACAAGGGCTGCGAGAGCGCCAATCTCGGCCTTCAGGTCCATGGCGGATCGGGTTTCACCCGCGAATGGGGCATGGAACAGTTCGTACGCGATAGCCGCATCACCATGATCTATGAGGGCACCAACGGTATCCAGGCGCTCGACCTTGTCGGCCGCAAACTGGCCAGCAATGGCGGCCGGGCCGTGTTCAGCTTTTTCGCCGAACTCGACGATTTCCTCGGCACAGCCGGAGATGACGCCGAACTGCAGCCGTTCGTCGAAGGCCTGACTACGGTCAAGGGCCAGCTCCAGGAAGGCACCAACTGGCTGATGCAGAACGGCATGTCCGACTTCAACAATGCCGGTGCATCCAGCCATGATTACCTGCACCTGTTTGGCCTGACGGCGCTCTGCTTCATGTGGGCGCGCATGGCCAAGGTTGCGATCGGGAAGAAGGCCGAGGGCGACCCGTTCTACGGCGAAAAGCTGCTGACCGGCCAATATTTCCTCGACCGCATGCTGCCTGACGCGGCTGCCCATCTCGCAAAAGTGAAAACCGGCGCGAAATCCATGATGGCCCTGTCCGCCGACCAGTTCTGATCCATGGCGAAAGGTCGCAGGCCCTGTGCCTGCGGCCTGACGCGGCGTGACGGCTGGGCAAAAGGGCCCGTGTCGCCTACATGTTGACGTGAACGTAAGCGGAAGTTTCCGCAAGGTAAGACAGGAAGACATACCCATGCGCGAGAGCCCACTGAACGTGCCGAAATCCAGCTGGCGCAATGACGAGGAGATGGATATCTTCTCGGACGCCGTGGGCCAGTTTTTCGAGAAGGAGTGCACGCCGCATGTGCCCGCATGGCGCAAGGCTGGCATCGTGCCGCGCGAGATCTGGACCAAGGCGGGCGAAATGGGCCTGCTGTGCGCCTCCGTCTCTGAGGAATACGGCGGCGCGGGCGGCGACTTCCGCCACGAGGCGATCATCATCGAGCAGCAGCAATGGAAGGGCGTCGACGGCTTCGGCATCACGCTGCACAATGCCATCGTTGCCCCCTATATCGAAAGCTACGGCACCGAAGAGCAAAAGCGCCGCTGGCTGCCACGCATGGCCACCGGCGAACTCGTTGTCGCCATCGCGATGACCGAACCGGGCGCCGGGTCCGACCTGCAGAATATCAAGACGACCGCGAAGAAGGATGGCGACGGCTATATCGTCAACGGCTCCAAAACCTTCATCACCAACGGCCAGACAGCAAACCTGATCCTTGTCTGCGCCAAGACAGACCCGACCAAGGGCGCCAAGGGCATTTCGATCATTTGTGTCGAAACCGACGAGGTTGACGGCTTCGAGCGCGGGCGCAATCTCGACAAGGTCGGCCAGCATGCGGCCGATACGTCCGAACTCTTCTTCAATGACGTGAAAGTTCCAGCCTCGGCCCTGCTCGGCGAAGAAGAGGGCAAGGGCTTCATTCAGCTGATGCAGAAACTGCCGCAGGAACGCCATATCATCGGCCTTCAGGGCATCGGCATGATCGAGCGTGCGATCCATGAGACAGTCGACTACGTCAAAGGCCGCAAGGCGTTCGGCGGCACCATATTCGATTTCCAGAACACCCAGTTCAAGCTTGCCGAAGCCAAGACGGAAGCAACCGTCGCAAAAGTGTTTGCAGATCACTGCACAGAGCAGTTGCTGAAGGGCGAGCTCGATGCCGCAACGGCCTCGATGTCGAAATACTGGATCTCCGACCTGCAGTGCAAGATCATCGACGAATGCCTCCAGCTGCATGGCGGCTTCGGCTATATGGATGAATATCCCATCGCCCAGATGTATGCTGACGCTCGCGTCCAGCGCATCTATGGCGGGGCCAACGAAGTCATGAAAATGCTGATCGCGAGGACGCTCTAGTCACTCATGCCTGACAGCAAGCGCATCACGGAAGTCTTCGCCAATCCGAGCCCGTCCTCGATGTCACTCGGATTCGAGCTTCTCTCGCTCGACCTGAAAAAGTGGGAGGCGCGGGTGCGCTTCGATGGCCGGCCCGAATTCTGCAATCCCGCAGGCGTCATCCAGGGCGGCTATCTCGTCGCCATGATGGATGATACGATTGGCATGCTCGCCGGGATGAAGGCGGGCAAGACCAAGCTGCCCTCCACGGTGGACCTGCACACGCATTTCCTGCGCCCGGTCCGCAAGGGTGCCATCGAAGTGGTGGCCCGCCTGCGCAATATCGGCCGCGCGATGGTTTTCGCCGAGGCCGAACTCTACGATTCCCGCGGCAAGGAAGCTGCCCGTTCCACCGCGAGCCTCACCCTCAACCCGGTGAACTCACCGGCGACCTGATCTAACAGTTTTAAAGGAGCCTCTCCCATGAATGAAGCATATCTCTATGACGCCGTCCGCACCCCGCGCGGCAAGGGGAAGTCGTCCGGCTCCCTGCACGAAATCACGGCGCTGAGCCTTGGCACGCAAGTGCTGCAGGCCATCCGTGACCGGAACAATATCGATACGGCCTGCGTCGACGATGTCGTCTTCGGCTGTGTCTCGCCGGTTGGCGAGCAGGGCGGCGACATTGCCCGCATCGCGGTGCTCAACGCTGACTATGCCGACACCACCGCCGGCGTCCAGGTCGACCGTTTCTGCGCCTCGGGCCTCGAAGCCTGCAACATGGCTGTCTCGAAAGTCATGACCGGCGAGGCCGACATGGCCATTGGCGGCGGTGTCGAATCGATGAGCCGCGTGCCCATGGGGGCTGCCGGCGGTGCCTGGTCGACAGACCCGAAGGTCGCCATCAAGTCCTACTTCTCGCCGCAGGGCGTGGGCGCTGACACGATTGCCACCAAGTGGGGCTTCTCGCGCGATGATGTCGATGCTTTCGCCGTCGAAAGCCAGAAGCGCGCCGCCAAGGCCTGGAAGGAAGGTCGTTTCGCCAAGTCCATCGTGCCGGTGAAAGACCAGATGGGCGGCATCCGCCTCGACCATGACGAGCACATGCGCCCGGACGCCAACATGCAGTCGCTGGCCGCGCTGCAGCCATCCTTCCTTGGCCTCGGCGCGATGGGTTTTGATGAAGTCATCAAGCAGCGTTATCCGGAAGTCGAGAAGATCAACCACGTCCACCACGCCGGCAACTCGTCGGGCATCGTGGATGGCGCGTCGGCTGTCCTCTTTGGCACCAAGGAAATGGGCGAGCGTTTCGGCATGAAGCCGCGCGCCCGCATCCGTGCCATGGCCTCCATCGGGTCTGAGCCGGGCATCATGCTGACCGGCCCGACCGACGTGTCCCGCAAGGCACTGAAGAAAGCCGGCATGAACCCGGAAGACATCGATCTCTACGAACTGAACGAAGCCTTCGCTTCGGTCGTCCTGTTGATGATGCACAACCTCAACATCCCGCACGACAAGATGAACGTGAACGGCGGCGCCATCGCCATGGGCCACCCGCTGGGTGCCACGGGCGGCATGCTGATGGGCACAATGATCGACGAACTTGAACGGACCGGCAAGGAAACCGCGCTGATCACGCTCTGCGTCGGCGCCGGCATGGGCACCGCGACGATCATCGAACGCGTTTAATCATCATACGAATTACTGGAATACGAACATGAAACTCGACACATTCTCATTCGACATCGACGCGGACGGTATTGCCCATGCCGTGTTCGACGTGCCCGGCCGCAGCATGAACACGCTGACCGGCAAGGCCGTCGCTGACATCATCGCGATCACCAAGGAAGTTGCCACCAACGACAAGATCAAGGGCCTCGTGCTCTCGTCCGGCAAACCGAGCGGCTTTTGCGCCGGGGCAGACCTTGGCGAAATGGGTAGCCGCGCAGGCGGCGCTGGCGACAAGGCGAAGAAGACCGAAGCGGAGCTCAAGAAAGAGCAGTTCGATGCGGGCTTCTCGCTGAACAAGACGCTTCGCCAGCTTGAAACCTGTGGCAAGCCCGTGGCTGTCGCGCTCAACGGCCTCGCCCTTGGTGGCGGCCTCGAAGTGGCGCTGGCCGGTCATTACCGCGTGGCGGCCAATGACAATCCCAAGCTCCAGTTCGGCCTGCCGGAAGCCAAGATCGGCCTCCTGCCCGGCGCCGGCGGCACGCAGCGCCTGCCACGCCTGATCGGCGTGCAGGCCGCCCTGCCGCTGATCCTCCAGGGTGAAAGCTTCAATGCCGAGAAAGCGCTCGCGATGGGCGTCGTCAACGAACTCGCGCCATCATCGGAAACCGAGGCAAAGGCCACCGCATGGGTCAAGGCCAACCCGACCGCCAAGGCGCCGTGGGACGTCAAAGGCTTCAAGGTGCCGGGCGGCGTACCGCACCGCAGCCCCGGCGCCGGCCAGGTCATGACCATGGCCAATGCGATGCTGCACGCCAAGACCTACGGCAACTACCCGGCCCAGCTGAATATCCTGTCGTGCATCTATGAAGGCATCATGGTGCCGATCGATGCCGGCCTGCGCATCGAGACGCGCTACTTCATCAACACCCAGCAGCGCCCGGAAGCCAAGGCGATGATCCGTTCGCTGTTCCTGTCGACACAGGCCCTGTCCAAGGGCGCCAACCGTCCGGCAGGTGTTCCGAAATACGAGCTCAACAAGGTCGCCGTTATCGGCGCTGGCCTGATGGGCGCCGGCATTGCCTATGAACAGGCGCGCGCCGGTATCGAGACGATCCTCGTCGATGTCTCGGTCGAGAATGCCGAGAAGGGGAAAGACTATTCCCGCAAGCTCGTCGAGAAGAACGTGTCGCGTGGCAAGATGACCAAGGAGAAGGGCGAAGCGCTCCTCGCCCTGATCAAGCCGACCGCCAATTATGACGACTTCAAAGGCGCTGACCTTGTCGTCGAAGCCGTGTTCGAGAATCCGGAACTCAAGGCCAAGATCACCAAGATGGCTGAAGCCCAGCTCTCCGATACGGCTGTCATGGGCTCCAACACCTCGACCCTGCCGATCACCGGCCTGGCCGAAGCCTCGGTCCGCCCCGCCAACTTCATCGGCATCCACTTCTTCTCGCCGGTCGAGCGGATGGGCCTGGTCGAGATCATCTCCGGCAAGGAGACGAGCGAAGAGACCCTCGCCAAGACGATCGATTATGTCCTCAAGATCCGCAAGACGCCGATCGTCGTGAATGACAGCCGCGGCTTCTACACGTCGCGCTGCTTCGGCACCTATACGCAGGAAGGCCTCGAAATGCTCGGCGAAGGCATCAAGCCGGCGATCATCGAGAATGTCGGGCGTCAGTCCGGCATGCCGATGGGCCCGCTCGAAGTGTCCGACTCTGTCGGCCTCGATACCGCGCTCAAGGTCGGCCGCCAGATGGCCCAGGCCATGGGCGTCGACTACACCAATGATGCGCGTGGCCAGATGATGGCCTGGCTGGTCGAAGACCAGGGCCGCGTCGGCCGCAAGGCCGGCAAGGGCTTCTACGATTATAACGAGAAGGGCAAGCCAGAGCGCCTGTGGCCTGAGTTGAACAGCCAGATCGACGTCAAGGTCGACGAGTGCCCGCCCGCCCTGAAGAAAGAGCTGACCAGCCGCTTCCTCGTGCGTCAGGCCATCGAAGTGGCCCGCTGTTTCGAGGAAGGCGTCATCACCGATGCACGCGACGCCGATATCGGCTCGATCCTGGCCTGGGGCTTTGCGCCGTATACGGGCGGCTGCGCCAGCTATGTCGACCTGATCTGGGGCATCAAGCCATTCGTCGAAGAGGCTGACCGCCTTGCCGACAAATACGGCGACCGCTTCCGTCCGGGCAAATTGCTGCGTGACATGGCCGCCAAGGGCGAAGGCTTCTACGACCGCTTCCCCCCCGCCGACGCAAAGGCAAAAGCGGCGGCCTGATCGGTCTTAAAATAGTTTGAATCGGAGCGGGCCGGAGCAGAGATGTTTCGGCCTTCTTCAATTTTTGGTTGACGCGACTTCCAGCGCAGACCACCTCATTGGCAACGATTCTTAAAAATCGTGGGAGAAGCGGGGAGATATCATGAAAATTCACCAGACGATTGGAGCGGGACTTGCGGTGCTGATGCTTGCGGGATGCGCATCGTCGCCGAACAAGATCGCGGCCCAATATGTCTCGCCGATGGCGTATCAAAGCTATGACTGCGATCAAATCGCTCTCGAGCAAAATAGAATTGAGCGGCGCACGGGCGAACTTTATCAAAGCCTCAAAAAGGAGGCGAACGCCGATAAGTGGCAGATGGGAGTTGGATTGATACTCTTCTGGCCGACGCTATTCCTGCTTGAAGGAGGCGACGGTCCGGAAGCAACGGAATATGCAAGATTGCGTGGTGAGTACAACGCAATTTCTGAGGTATCGATTTCCAAAAAGTGTCAACTTCAGTTCAAGGAAGATTTGGGTGATGTCATCAAGG
>NZ_JBBKXE010000148.1:0-63377 GCF_037969335.1 Hyphomonas sp.
CCATCCCGATACAGGCCGCCCCGACACCGAAACATTTGTCCAATCCAGAGCTTTACGTGCTGTCGGCCGCGACCGCCGTGGTGACGGCGAATGCCTATTATATCCACCCGATCATCTCGCTCGTGGCCGATGATTTCGGCATCAGCCATGCGATGATCGGCGTGGTGCCGGCCTTCAACCAGATCGCGCTGGCGCTGGGCATATTGCTGCTGCTGCCGCTGGGCGACTGGGTGAGCAACCGGCGGCTGACATCGATCTTTGTCGCGGCGCAGTTCGTGTCGGTGGCGGTGATGGCGTTCGCGCAGGATTACTGGCTGTTCGTGATGGGTTCGACCGTGCTCGGCTTCTTCACCATCGCGCCCTATTTGTTGCCGACCTATGTGTCGAAACGCGTGGCGCCGGGCGACCTTGGCAAGGCGACGGCGATCATCACCACGGGCATCATTGCCGGCATATTGCTGGCGCGTGCGGGCGCCGGCGTGATGGGGCAGTATTTCGGCTGGCGCAGCGTGTATTTCGTCGCCGCAGCACTGATGCTGGCGGTGAGCGTGGTGCTGCCCCTGATCATGGAGAAGCGCGATTCCCGCACCGTGGCCGCGCCGGGCCAGAGCTATTTCGGACTGATCGCGTCGATTGTGCCGATCGTGCGCCAGCATCCGGAAATCCTGCTGTCGGGCACGATCCAGGCGCTCGGCTTCGGCATTTTCCTGTCGGTCTGGATGGGCCTCGGCCTCCACCTGACCAGCCCGGAAATGGGCTATGGCGTCGACGTGGTCGGCTACCTGGCGCTGTTTGCGGTCTTTAACCTGTTCACCACGCCGCGGCTTGGCGCCTGGGCCGACAAGGTGGGCCCGCGCCGGGCACGGCTGGCCGTGGCCTCGACGCAATTGTTCGGCGTGTCGCTATTGTTCTTTTTCGGAAACAGCCTGTGGTTGTTGATGATCCCGATCGTGATCATGAATATCGGCGGGCCGCTGATCGATATCAGCAACCGCATGACCTTCCTGAGCAAGGCGCCCGAGATCCGCACGCGCCTGATGACCGTTTACATCGTGATGATGTTCATCGGTGGCGGGGCGGCGAGCTGGGCCGGGACGACGGCCTATGACCTGGCCGGGTGGCATGGCAATGCGATCCTGGCGCTGTGCATGTCGGTCTGCCTGTGGACGCTGAGCTTCCTGAGCGTCCGGGGGACGAAGAAGGACGCGAAGGCGTGACGGCGCTGGCGGGCCGCTTGCTGGCGCTTGCCACTGAGGCCGTCGACGCAGGCGCGCGGATCATCTTCATTGCCGGGCCGCAGGGCGTCGGCAAGTCGACCGCGATGGCGACGCTGACGGCGGCGATTCCGGGATCGGTGGCGCTGGCACTGGATGACTTTTACCTGACACGCGCCGAGCGGCAGGCGCTTGCCCGCGACGTGCACCCGCTGTTCGCTACACGCGGGCCGCCGGGCACGCATGATGTGGCGCTGCTGAGGGAGACGCTGGCGCGCCTGATGGCGGCCGGGCCGGATGAGAGCGTTCGCGTGCCGGTCTTTGACAAGGCGGCTGATGACAGGCGGGCGCCGGACGACTGGGCCGTGGTGCGGGGCGCGCCGCGCGTGATCTTCGTGGAAGGCTGGTTATTGGGCGTGGCGGCAGACCCGGCAGCGGCAGAGGCCCCGCCGCTCAACGCGGTGGAGGCGGAAGATCCGGACGGCATATGGCGGGCGTACCAGGAGGCCGGGCTGGCCGGGCCGTATGCCCGCCTCTGGGACATGGCCGATGCGTTTCTCTATCTCGATGCGCCCGGTTTTGCGGCGGTGCATGACTGGCGGATCGAACAGGAAGAAACCACGCGGGGCCTCGCGCCCGGCACGCTGGACGATGCCCGACGCGACTGGGTGGCCCGTTTCATCCTGCACTACCAGCGACTGACCGAGCGCCTTTTGGCCGGACATAGGCGGCCCGGCGAGGCGATTGCCGTGGATCGGTTACGGCGACCGCTCTGAACGCGGGCGCCTAGACCCGCGTCTTGACGGCCTCGGCTACCGCTTCGGCGGTGATGCCGAAATGCTTGTAGAGTTCCTTGTACGGCGCGCTGGCACCGAAGCCGTGCATGCCGACAAAGCCGCCATCATGGCCGATCCAGCGGTCCCAGCCGAAGCGGACACCGGCTTCGACCGCCACGCGGGGTACGTCGCCGCCGAGGGTGGCCTGCTGGTATTTCGCGTCCTGCGCTTCGAACAGTTCCATGCAGGGCATCGAGACGACGCGGACCTTCACGCCGTCCTTGGCGAGCTGGTCCTGCGCGGCGAGGGCGATTTCGACTTCCGAACCGGTGGCGATGATGACCGCCTGCGCCTTGCCCTTGCAGTCTGACAGGACATAGCCGCCCTTGGCCGAAAGGTTTTCGTCCGTGTGCGTGGTGCGGGCAGGCTTCAGGCCCTGGCGGGTGAGCGCCATCGTGGCGGGGCCTGTCTCATTCTCGAGCGCGAGTTCCCAGCATTCAGCGGTTTCGACACCGTCGGCCGGGCGGAAGACATGCATGTTCGGCATGGCGCGCAGGCTGGCGACCTGTTCGACCGGCTGGTGAGTCGGGCCGTCTTCGCCGAGGCCGATGGAATCATGGGTCATCACGTGAATGACGCGCGTGCCCATCAGGGCGCCGAGGCGGATGGCGGCGCGGCTGTAATCGGCGAATACGAGGAAGGTGCCCGAATAGGGAATCACGCCGCCATGCAGGGCCATGCCGTTCATCGCGGCGGCCATGGCATGCTCGCGCACGCCGTAATGGATGTAGCGACCGCCCCATGTGTCGGGGGTGAGGACCGTGGTGTGCGAGGTCTGTGTATTGTTCGAACCGGTGAGGTCCGCCGAGCCGCCGACCATTTCTGGCACGAGGCCGGTGATGACTTCGAGCGCGGCGCCGCTCCACTGGCGGGTGGCCTTGGTCTCGCCGCCTTCGGCAACGGCCTTCTTGTGCTTGATCAGCGCCTTGCCGAGATTCTTCGGCAGGCGGCCGGCGATGGCGACGTTGAACTCAGCCTTTTTCGGGGAGGCCGTGAGGCGTTTCTTCCAGGCGTCGCGCTCCGGCTTGCCGCGCGCGCCGGCTTTCGCCCAGGCGGTTTCGATGGCGGCGGGCACTTCGAACGGCGCGTGAGGCCAGTCGATATTCTTGCGGATGCCGGCAATCTCGTCGGGACCATAGGGGCCGCCATGCGCCTTGCCGGTGCCGGCGAGCTTGGGCGCGCCGAAGCCGATAATGGTTTTGACGGCGAGGAAGACGGGCTTCTTCTGGGTCTGGGCCCATTTCAGCGCGGCGGTGACGTCTTTCTCGTCATGGCCATCAACCTTGCGGGTGACCCAGCCGGAGGCCTGGAAGCGGGCGCACTGGTCGGTATTGTCCGACAGGCCAATGCTGCCATCGATGGTGACGGCATTGTCGTCGAAGAGGACGATCAGGCGGTTCAGCTCAAGGTGGCCAGCGAGCGTAATGGCTTCCTGGCTGATGCCTTCCATGAGGCAGCCATCGCCTGCGATGACATAGGTCTTGTGGTCGACAAGGTCGTCACCGAAGCGGGCATTGAGGTGGCGTTCAGCGATCGCCATGCCAACAGCGGTGGCGATGCCCTGGCCGAGCGGGCCGGTCGTGGTTTCAACGCCGACCGTGTGGAAATTCTCCGGGTGGCCGGGCGTGGAGGCGCCGAGCTGGCGGAAATTGCGGATATCGTCGCGGCTGACAGATTTGTAACCCGTGAGATGGAGCAGCGAATAGACCAGCATCGAGCCGTGTCCGGCAGACAGGACGAAACGGTCGCGATCGGCCCAGGTCGGATCGGTGGGGTCATATTTCAGGAATTTGCGGAACAGGACTGTGGCCGCATCGGCCATGCCAAGCGGCAATCCGACATGGCCAGACTTGGCCGCCTCTACCGCATCCATCGACAGGGCGCGTATGGCATTCGCCATATCCCGGTTCGTCACAGCCATTCTGCTATCTCCAAAAGTCTTCAAACGTCGTAGGCCAGACTCCCGCGACAACGTCAAGCCGCTTGGCGGATGGCCGCAATGCCGTTAGTTCATTGATGATATGACCGACCTTGATCCATCTGCCCGCCGTCTTGATGCGGCCCTGACGCGCCTCGAGGGTGCGCTCGACTCGCTCATGTCGCGAACCGGCGACCCGGCAGTGATGCGCGCGGAACTGGCCGCACTGGCTGAAGACCGCGCCCGCATGGCGGAAGAGCTGGATGGGTCACTCGCTCGCGAGGAGGAATTGCAGGCCCTGGCCGACGAGGCGAGCGAGGCGCTTGGCGCCGCCATCGAAGAGGTCCGCGCGGCCCTCGGCAAGGATGGCGGACACGTACAGGAAGAGCCGGAATAGATGGCGAAAGCGGACATTACATTGCGCGGCCGGGCCTATTCCGTCGCCTGCGCGCCCGGGCAGGAGACCCGTATCCAGAAACTGTCGGAGCAGCTGAACGCGCGCGTGGACCAGATTGCCGGGGCCGTCGGCGATATTGGCGAGGAACGCCTGCTGCTGATCGCAGCGCTGGCCCTGCTGGACGAGCTGGACGCCTCGCGAAAGGCCGTTCCCGGCGTTGCCGAGACAGAGAAAAAAGTGGCTGACGTGCTGTCGAAAGCCGCCGAGCGCATCGAAGCCCTCGCCGCGCGGATCGAGGACGGACACTGATACAGGCGGTGCGGCGCGACCCTTTGCGCATGGCCGTTTAGGGCTTCCGGGTCCATATAGACCGCTGACACAGCCGGAAAGGCGCCACATATGCAACTCTTCCTGTCTATCGCCTTCTATGTCGGCATCGCCGTCCTCGTCATCGTTCTGGGCCTTGGCATCGCCAATCTCGCCCGGACGGACGAGAATCAGGCCAGCCGGTCCAACAAGCTGATGCGGTTACGTATTTTCGTGCAGGCCATCGTGATCGCGATCCTGGTGGCGCTCGGCGCGCTGGCCGGGGCATTCAAGATCGGATTCTAGGAGGCCGCTTATGGTCAAGCTCGACAAGATTTACACCAAGACCGGCGACAAGGGCAAAACCCGCCTGTCAACCGGCGAGCCGCTCGACAAGTGGCACCCGCGCGTTGCCGCCTATGGCACCGTGGACGAGGTGAACGCCGCGCTGGGCGTCGCCGCGCTGCATGCCGATGGCGACATGCTGGCCGCGCTGCGCCGGGTGCAGAACGACCTGTTCGATCTTGGCGCGGACCTCGCGACACCCGACCGGGGCGACAAGCTGGAATGGACACCGCTGCGCATTGTCGAGCCGCAGGTCAAACGGCTCGAGACCGAGATTGACGCGATGAACGTGAATATCGCGCCGCTGGACAGTTTCATCCTGCCGGGGGGCAGCCCGCTCGCCGCGCAACTGCATGTTGCCCGCACCCTCTGCCGCCGGGCCGAGCGCCAGATCGCGGAACTCTCCGGCCTGGAGGACGAAGTGGTGAGCCCCGAGGCGCTGGCTTATGCCAACCGCCTGTCGGACTGGCTGTTCGTGATTGGCCGCGTGGCGAATAGTAATGGCAAGGACGACATCAAATGGGTGCCGGGGGCGAATAGGTAGGTGGGCATGTAGCGCGCGACCTATAGATGGGAGTGGGTCCGCACGGCGCTTTCAAAGATTTGGACACAAGGGGACAAACAATGACAACACGCCGTTCGAAAAGCGCTTCTAAAAGCATACGTATATTGACCGCGGGTGCCTTGGCGGCTTTCACGGTCGGATGCGGCGCGCACCATTCTGGAGCAGTCACGTCCGTCAGCGCTTCTGAGCACGTTTCAGATATTTCATGGCCGCAAGAAGAATGGGACTATTCGACCCTGGAGGCGGAAGGTTTCGATCCGGAGCCCGTCAATCGTTTCATTGAAGAACTCGTCGCTGAAAAATACGGCCGCGTTGATCATTTTTTGCTCATTCGACACGGCCGCATCGTCGCCGAGAAGAAGATCGAGCGCGACTACGCTGCGCTAGCCAAGACCCTTGATGAAGATGCTCTTTTGACGCCGAAATTCAGCAATCCACTTTACAACTACGATGATGCTGATTTGCATCCTTATTATCAGGGAACGGATTTGCATACGGTTCAGTCGGTTACGAAAAGCATTAATTCCGCAGCTTTGGGTATTGCGATTGACGAGGGACATATCGAAGGAACCAAGGCTCCAATACTACCCTTTTTTGACGCTTACGAAGTCGAGAAACCCGACCCACGCAAAGAACGAATAACGATTGACGACCTTCTGACAATGCGAACCGGCATCGCATGGGATGATGAGGGTGGTTTTGGATCGGAAACCGACAGTACTTACGCACTTGAAAACTCCGAGACGTGGATTCAGTTCATCCTTGACCAGCCGATGTATGCGGAGCCTGGCACAGTTTTCAAATATAATGACGGCGCGAGCGTACTCCTCGGCAAAATCCTGCACGAAGCGACCGGCAAGCGCGTTGACACATGGGCGAAAGAAAAGCTGTTCGACCCAATCGGCATTGACGCGTTTTATTGGAAAATAACGCCAGATGGCGAAGCGGATACCGAAGGCGGTCTTTACCTTTCAGCCTATGACATGGCGCGGATCGGCTACCTTTTCTTGAGAGAAGGGCAATGGGACGGCCAGCGCGTCATTTCGGAAGATTGGGTGCGTCGTTCCGTGGCCTCTAATGTTCCGTCTTCCGCGACCGGGGATAATTCCTCGCCCTTTGGCTATGGTTATCAATGGTGGGTACCGGAGGATGACACAGGCCGCCCGCTCGGCTTTGCGGGATATGGACTTGGGGGACAGCGGATCATGGTGTTCCCGGAGCATGATGTCGTGGCTGTGTTCCAGGCTTGGGACCCTGCTGGCGAGTTCTGGAAAGCCAGCAATGTCTTCCGGACGACCGTATTGCCTGCGTCGCTTGCGAAACCGGAATAAGAGGCCAACAGTCGCTGGCGAGCCTGAAATCTCTATTTCGGCTAATGACCAAAAGCGATCATAGCCCTACTTCCGCATCGCTTCGCGCGTGTCGGCCATCAGGGCGAAGAGGCCGAGGACGGGGGTGACCACACCGTCGCCGCGATATTCCCGGTAGAGAGAATCGACATTGACGGCGATACGTTCAGCGTCGCCCCAATTGGCATAGTCCCCCAGCGCGATATCCAGGGCGGCTTCGCGCACTTCCATCCCGGCATCGAATCGCTTGCGGGCCTCGGCATCGATATAGTTGAGATAATCCGCGACGCGGCCCACGCCCGCCTTGTCCGTGATCGGACCATGACCCGGAACGATGACATCGACATCCATGTCGCAAATCTTGTCACAGGCGCGGATCCAGTTGGCGACGGGACCAGCCCACATCAGCGGCGTTCCATCAATGAACAGGATGTCGCCGGTGAACACGGCGCGATCTGACGGCACATGCACGAGAATGTCGCCCGCCGTATGCGCGGGGCCGACCTCGATCAGTTCCACCGCCTTGTCGCCGACCTTGAGGTCGAGTTGGCCGGAAAAGGTGCGTGTGGGCGCGCGCTCTTCGACCCCGGCAAAATCGAACATGCCGAAAATCTCGGAGAAATAGGCCCCGGCTGCGCCCATCTCGGGTGCCATTTTCAGCAATTGCGCGAGCAGGGCCGGGTTCACGTCTTCCATCTCGCGTGCGCTGGCCTCGGACGCGATGATCTCGGCATGCTGGCAACAGCCATTGCCGTGCGTATGGTCGCCATTGGCATGCGTGTTGACGATCACGCCGATATCGTCCGGCGCGAGGCCGGTGGCGTCGCCCATGGCTTTCAGCATGTCGGCGGTCAGCTTCATGTCGAACAATGTGTCGACCAGCAGCGACTGGTCGCCATCGGTGATCAGGCCCGCATTCGACCAACCCCAGCCACCATCCGGTTGAAGCCAGGCATAGAGGCCATTGCCGATGTCTTTCAGGCCGTGACTATAATTCCAGCGCTCAGCCATGATTGCCAATCTCCCATCCCTTCGCGGTGAGATGCGACAGCGCAAAATCAAGCGGGCCGTCTTCGAGCGTGGTTGCCAGCGTGTCGTTCCAGCGGTTGAGGAAGCCGAACAGCGCAATCACACCGACGATGCCGATAATTTCGTCCTGGTTGAAATGCTGTTTCAGCGCATCAAAATGCGCATCCGTGGTTTCGTTCGGCACACTTCCGGCGGCCTGTGCGAGGGACAGCGCCGCCCGTTCGGCAGGCGTGAACAGGTCGCTGGTTTCATAGTCCCAGAGCGCCGCGATCTTGTCCTCGGGCACCATCTGGCGCTCGGCGCCATGCGCCGTGTGGGCCTGGCAGTAGCGACAGCCGGAGGCCTGGCTCGTCACGTTGGCGATCATCTGGACGAGGTCGCGCGGAATGGAACTGGCCGGCCCCATGATGGCCCCGGCAAGCGCCGCGAAGCCCTGCAGCAAGGCAGGTTGGCGGGCCATCACTTTCATCGAATTCGGGACAAAGCCCATGGCGGCTTCGGCCATCGACAATATCGGCGCAACCGATGCCAAGGCCTCCTCGGAGGCTGGGGTAATCCTGTGCATGGGCGTCTCCCGTTTTCCCCATCAAGGCAGGGAACGGGTGATAGTTCAAGTTAGAAGCGTTCGAGCAGGCGGCGCAGGTATTCGCGCTCTTCCTCGTCTTCGGCGTCATTGTAGCGGCGGCGCAGTTCGTCGAGAATGTCCTTGGCGCGCTGGCGTTCGCCGGCGTCGGGGATGTTGACGTTCTCGCCATTATTGCCGCCGCCCGACGCATTGCGGCCCAGCGGATCGGTCGCATTGCCGGGATCGCCTTCGCCGGTGCGGACGGCGCGGACGTCGTCGAGCGCCTTGGCGAGACTGCTGGACTGTTCTGACAGGAGTTGGGTGGCGAGTTCCTGGTTGCGGGCGGCGCGGCGTTCATTGCCCTGTGCCAGTGCATCCTCGGCGCGGCGCTGGGCGCGGCGGATATCCTCCAGCGCATCCGGATCGATACGTCCTTCGAGCGCGTTCTCACCGGACTCGCCGCCTTGGCCGAGGCCTTTCTCGCGGGCGAGCTTTTCGACCAGTTCGCCGAGGCGGGCCTGGCGCTCGGCGAGCGTCTGTTCGGACGGGCGCTGGCCGGGGCCGGAACCTGTTTCGCCGTTTTCAGCGGAATCGGTTTCACCTGAACCTGAGCCTTGTGTCTCGCCTGCCTGCGAGCCGTTTCCGGCCTGCTGGTTGCCGGTCGGGTCGTCACCGCCGGATTGTTCGCCCGGCTGCTGGCCCGGCTGTGTGCCGGCCTGCTCTCCGGGGTCGGTGCCTTCACCCGGTTGTTCGCCGGGACGTTCGCCGCGTTCCTGGGCCAGCGTGTCATCGTTCAGCTGGCGCTGTTCGCGCAGGATATCCGACAGGCGTTTCATCGCATCGGTGAGTTCCTGTTCTTCCGGCGGCAGGTCGTCCTCGTTCTCGGCTTTCTCTCCCGGCATGCCGGGCATGCCCTTGCCGGCGCCGCCGCCCTGCTGGAATTCGAGGTTCTGCAGCATGTTGGTGATGTCGGAGAGCAGCTGGCGGGCCTGGTCGCTGGCGCCGGTCTCGGTGAGGTCCTGCAAGGCCTGCAGCATGTCCTCGAAATCCTGCCCGCCGAGATTCGGCCCGCTGGCGGAGGCCTGCCCGTCTTCATTGGAGGGCGGCGCCTCTCCGCCATTGGCCATGGCCTCGGCCATCTTGGCGGCGAGATAATTGTTGGCTGCGTCGCGGAAGGCTGCCATGCGGCGCTTGATCTCATCTTCCGAAGCGCCGTCGCGCAGCGCCTGTTCGAGCGCCCGGCGCGCCGCTTCGAGACGGCGCAGCGCATCGGCGGAACTGCCATATTCCGATTTCAGCGCGAGCGCCCAGAGCAGCGGATCAATCGCGTCGGCCTCTTGCTTGGTACTGGCGGCAGACAGGACGCCCTGCGCCGTGCGGAAGGTCAGGTAAGCCGCGATGTTCGGCATGTAGCGCTCGCCCTGCAGGGTGACCGCGTCCAGCATCAGGGCGGCCTTCTGGACACCCGCCGGGGCGGCGGCGAGACGGTTGGCGGCATTGGTGTTGAGGGCGTCCTGCTGCAGGGCCTGTTCATTCTTCGGGAGCGCGGCATAGGCGCCGGGCTCGCGCAGAACGGTGACGCGGACTTCCTGCGCCACCCGCGCGATGGGTTCGAGGAAGAGTTTTTCCGGCAGGATGAAGGGAACGGTCTCGCTGGCGCCCTCCTGTCCGGCGCCATCGGTGGCGATCAGGCGGACATTGACCGGCAGGCCGGCCCAGCGGTGGCGGGTCAGGTCGAGCTGGACCGTATCGGACCCTTGCGTCGGCGATACGCCGGGCAGCGGCACGGGCACGCGATCCTCGGCGTCCGGCGCGGCGGGGTTCGGTTCGCGCAGCGAAATGGCGAGTTCGAGCCGGGTCACGCCATAATCGTCGGTGGCGCCCCAGGTGAACTCGATCCGGTCCTGCGTGCCGATCGACGGGATCGCGACGAATTTGACGGTTGGCGGATCATCCGGCGAGGCGAGCAGGCGCCATGCGGCGCGTTCGCCCCACCAGCGCACCGAGAGACGCGTGTCTTCCATCACCTTCGCCTTGGCCTCATAGGCGCCGTCCGGCGTGGCGAGGAAGGCCTGATGACGGGTCTTGTTCCCCTTCATGACGAGGCGCGGGGCCGAATGGGCCTGCGTGCGCAGGGTGACTTCCGAGCCCTTGGGCACGCGCACGCCGTCAAGACCGGGCTTCAGGAAGATCGGCGCGCGGCCCGTATGCTCGGGCGGGGTGATCCAGGCTTCGACCACCATGTCGTCGGCGCCCATCAGCGCGCCATAGTCGGGCGAGAAGGCCCGCAGCACGCGGCCGGGCGCATCGCTCCAGGCGATGATCGCGATAGCGGCCAGCGCGGCGGGCAGGATGGCGCGGAGGAGATAGGGGTCGAGCGCCTTCCATGCGGCCCGCAGCGAGGGCGGGCGCAGGTTGGACAGTTCGGCCAGCAGGCGGGCACGATGGTGGCGCCACAGGCTCTGGGCGCCGCGGGACGGGTCGGCCGGGCGGTCTGTCAGGGAGGTCAGCGGGCGCAGGTCGGACTGGCGGTCGAGCGCATCGCGCGCGACGGTGCGGCTGACCGGCTGGTAGCGCCGCAGTCCCCGGATGAGCAGGAGCGCGCCACCGAGGAAGAAGACCAGCGTCATGACGGCGCCGATGGCCGGCTGGAGCCGATCAAACACGCCGGCGAGCGCCATGGCGAGGAACAGGCTGACAAAGACGAATAGCGGCCAGAACGCGCGGCCAAGCGCAAACAGCGTCAGTTTCCGCCATGTTGCGGAAACCTTGGCGTGGATCGCCTTCATGCCGTCCGGGTCAGCCAATCGGGTACCTGCTCCAACTCTACCATTTCATCGAAGGTCGGACGCCTCCGCACGATGTCGAACTTTTCGCCGTGCACCAGCACTTCCGGCACAAGCGGCCTGGCATTGTAAGCCGAAGACAGGACTGCGCCATAGGCCCCGGCTGACATGAAGGCGAGCCGGTCACCCGGCGCAACTTCAGGCAATTGCCGCCCGACGGCGAATTTGTCGGTCGACTCGCAGATCGGGCCGACCACGTCATAGGTGGCCTGAGCGGCATCAGGGGCCGGTTCGGCCAGCGGCAGGATGTCATGGTGGGCATCGTAGAGCGCGGGGCGCATCAGGTCGTTCATGCCGGCATCGAGGATCAGGAAGGTGCGATCCGGCGCCGGTTTTTCATACAGCGCGGTGGTCAGCATGACCCCGGCATTGCCGGCGATCACGCGGCCGGGCTCGAGGATGACCTGGACGCCGAGGCCGTCCATGACTTCGGCGATCATCCGGGCATAGGCCGAAGGCGGCGCAGGCGCGTCTCCGTCCTTGTAGGGGATGCCGAGACCGCCGCCGACATCGATACGGCTGATCGTGTGGCCGGAGGCGCGCAGGCGCTGGGCGAGGCCGACAATCTTCTCGAAGGCGGCGCGCATCGGCACGAGATCACCGATCTGGCTGCCAATATGCACGTCGACACCGACCACGGCGATGCCCGGCAGGGTCGCGGCTTCGGCATAAAGGGCTTCCGCTTCGCTCCACGGAATACCGAACTTGTCGCCCTTCTTGCCGGTGGAGATATTCGGGTGGCCGCCAGCAGCGACATCCGGGTTCACGCGCAGGGCAATCGGCGCCGTCTTGCCGAGCGCGCTGGCCACAGCGGAGAGGAGGCGGAGTTCACCGGCGCTTTCGACATTGAACTGGTGGATGCCGTGGGTCAGCGCGAGGTCCATTTCGGGCGCGGTCTTGCCGACACCGGAAAACACGATCCGGTTGGCCGGAATGCCCGCCTTCAGGGCGCGCTGCATTTCGCCGCCGCTGACCACGTCAGCGCCGCAGCCTTCCTGCGCCAGGGTCGACAGGACAGCGAGGTTGCCATTGGCCTTGACCGAATAGGCGATCAGGCAGTCCTGGCCCTCGAATGCCTTGGCGATGACCCGGGCATGGTGCGTGAACGTGGCCGAGGAATAGACATAGCAGGGCGTGCCGACCGTATCGGCGATCGCCGCGAGGTCGACGCCTTCGCAATGGAGGCTGCCGTTGAGATAGCTGAAATGATGCATGCGGGTTCGTACTATTCCACTTCGCCGAGTCCGCCGTCATCGACGGGAACGGTTGGCAGGGTATCCGGCACGATGCCACCCCATTGATTGATGCGCTCGCCGTCCTGGTCTTCAGGCACCACCGGCACCGCAAGCGGCACGAGTGGCGAGGCGGGCCGTTTGACCCTGTAGGGACCCGACTGGCAGGCGGCGAGCAGGAGCACGCCCGCGAGGCAGCCTGCCGCGATCCGGCAAGAACGCGTGAACGGCCTCCACATGATCAGTTTCCGTCAGCGCCGCCGAGCAATTCGTCGTCGGCATCCTGGGTTCCAGTCGATTCGCGTTCGGGCAGCGGCGGCAGGTCGGATTTGGCTTCGTCCGGCAAGTCAGCCGGATCTATTGCCTCGTCAGGATTGCCCCAAAGAGGCGCCGGGCGCTTCAGGTCGCCGGTCAGGCCACAGGCCGAAAGGGTGCCTGCGGCAAGCAGCGCCGCAGCGAGCAAAAGGGGACGTTTCATCGGGTTACTCCAGTCGCAGTCTCTGTTTCCACTGTGCCACTTGTTCGGCAACGCGAACAGGGCTTGTGGCCCCATAAGATGTCCGGGATGAGGCAGATGCCTCAACCGTCAGCACATCAAACACCGCCTGGGTGATATCCTTGTGGACAGACTGCATATCGGCCAGTGACAATTCGGCAAGATCACAGGCCTTCTCTTCGGCCTTGGCGACGAGCGTGCCGGTAATATGGTGTGCATCGCGGAACGGCAGGCCGAGTTCGCGCACGAGCCAGTCGGCAAGGTCCGTCGCCGTGGAAAAGCCCTTCGCGGCGGCGGCCCGCATGGCGTCCGGCTTGAACCGGATCGTCTCGATCATGCCGGTCATGGCGCGAACACAGAGATTGAACGTGTCGAAGGCCTCGAACGTGAGGCGCTTGTCGTCCTGCAGGTCCTTGGCATAGGCGAGCGGCAGCGCCTTGATGGCGCCTTGCAGGGCGCTGAAATTCGCCGTGATCAGCGCGGCCTTGGCGCGCACCAGTTCGGCGGCATCCGGATTGCGCTTCTGAGGCATGATCGAACTGCCGGTCGACCAGGCATCGGTGAGACTGGCGAAACCGAATTGCGGACTGGTCCACAGCACGATTTCCTCGGCGAGGCGCGAGAGATGCGTCGCGGCAATCGAGAGATCGGCGAGGGCTTCAAGAGCAAAGTCGCGCGACGCGACGGCGTCGAGCGAGTTCGCCATGGGCCGGGCAAAACCAAGGGCTTCGGCGGTCATGTCGCGGTCGATCGGGAAGCCGGTGCCCGCGAGCGCGGCGGCGCCGAGCGGGCTTTCATTCAGGCGCACGGCGCAATCGGCAAGACGCGAGCGGTCGCGCGACGTCATTTCGACATAGGCGAGCAGGTGGTGGCCGAGGGTGACGGGCTGCGCGGTCTGGAGGTGGGTGAAGCCCGGCATGATGGTGCCGGCGTGCTCGTCCGCGCGCCTGACGAGCGCGCCTTGCAGGCCGGCGATCAGCGCCCCTGCCCCGTCGAGCGCGCTGCGGGTCCAGAGCCGGAAGTCGGTGACGACCTGGTCGTTGCGCGACCGGGCGGTGTGCAGGCGGCCTGCGGGTGCCCCGATCAGTTCCTTCAGGCGGGCCTCGACATTCATGTGAATGTCTTCAAGCTCGCGACGGTACGGAAAACTGCCATCGCGCAGTTCGCCCAGAACGCCGTCGAGTCCGGACTGGATCGCCTCGTTATCGTCCTGGGAAATGATGCCCATTTCGGCCAGCATGTCAGCATGGGCGCGGCTTCCGGCGATATCTTCCTCGGCCATGCGCCGGTCAATATCCAGCGAGCAATTGATCTCGTCCATGATCTCGGATGGGGTCGCGGCAAAGCGTCCTCCCCACATTGTCTGGCCTTTGCCCTGGTTCATTGCCATATCCTTTATCCGACGCAGGAGACCGTATCCGATGACCCGCCTAGCTTTTATCGGCCTCTTCTTGGTCGCCCTTGTCGCAATTGTCTATGTGCTGATCAGCGCAGCGGGCGGAAAGGTGCCGTCCAATCCCCTCGAACGTTACGCCACGGGCGACATGGCGAAGCTGAGTTTCGCAAGCGCTGGCGAGGCGCAACCCACCGACAACCTGTTCGCCGCCGACGGCACGCCAGTGACGCTGGCGGCCTGGAAGGGCAAGACCGTGCTGGTGAATTTCTGGGCGACATGGTGCGCACCGTGCGAGCGCGAAATGCCGTCGCTGGGCGCCTTGCAGAAAGCGCGCGGCGGCGACCGGTTCGAAGTGGTGGCGATCAGCGTCGATGGCAGCGAGGACACGGACTATGCCGTCAAACGGCTCGGCGAGCTTGGTGCGGCCAATATTTCGTTCCATATCGCGCCGCCGGAAAACTACGAGATCGTGTATGGTGCGGGGGTCACAGGCTTTCCCACCAGCATCCTTTACGGGCCGGACGGCAAGGAAATTGCCCGGCTGGCGGGTGACGCCGACTGGTCGTCGCTTGAAGCCGTGGGCTTTATCGATGCGATCCTAGCGAAGCTCGGATAGTTCCAGTTTCACACGGGAGACCTGCGCGGCAATCTCGCTGACCGGCGCGGGAATGCTGTCGGCAAGCGGGCCATTGGATGGCCACATACGAACCAGCAGTTCGAGTTCCATGAGCAGAGGCTCTGATTCCGGCGTGCCGAGACGTTTGGCAATGTCGCGGGCGACAACCGAGAAACCATAGGCGTCCTGGTATTCCCCGGCATTGTCGATGACGCCATTCACGACGCCAATCTTGTACTCGTCGATACAGGTATCCATCAGGAAATCGATCTGGCCGATCGGATCGCCATTGGCGTTTTCCTGCAGCAGCTTGATGTTGGCGTCTGCGGCGGCGAGTTCAGGTTCGACCTCTTCAGCGGATTTGCCGGCGGCGAGATCTTCGGAAAGCTTGACGAATAGCGGACCATCGAAGCCGAGCGCGTCAATGCCGGCGCGTTCGGCAGCGTGGGTTTCCGACACGGGGTGCAGCAAGTGGCGCGCAGCCTGGTCTGGGGCACCCGCACGGTAGAGTGCGAGGCCTGCCGCGACATGGCCGGACATGAAGGCGATACGCTTGTCGACGGGGAGGGTCTGCATGTCGGCATGACCGGCCATCGCGCCGGATTCGCCGCCCCCTTCACCGCCTTCGCCGGCCGAGGATGCCGGAGGCGCCGCGACGGTCGCCACCGGGGCGTCCGGCCTGGCGGCGTCGCCGCCGGGTCCGCCGCAAGCCACGAGCCCAGTCGTACCGAGCAAGGCAGCGCCGAGGCCAAGACCGATCCAGCGTTTGGGCGTATATGTCATTGTCGCATCTCCGGGAGTTTCGATTGCGCCCCGAACCTACGCCCGATAGGCTGGCAACTGCAAGTCATTCGCAATAAGATTTCGGAGTTTTTACAGTTCATGTTCCTCACGATCGCCAATGTCCTGAGTGTGCGCGACCTGGCCCGCGTGCAGAAAAAAGCCGAAATCCTGAACTGGGTCGACGGGACACGTACGGCCGGAGGCCGGGCCAAAGCGGTGAAACGCAACCTGCAGGCCGACCTGAGATCCGTTCAAGGCGAGGCGTTGCACGCATTCCTGATGCAGGCGGTCACGTCCCATCCGGTTCTCTCCAGCGCCGCCCAGCCGCGCCTTTTCTCGCGCCTGATGCTGAGCCGGACCGCAGATGGCGGGTTCTATGGACGTCACGTCGACAATGCGCGGGTCGGTTCAGGCGAGGACCGCGTGCGCACGGACATGTCCTTCACCCTCTTCCTCAGCGCGCCAGACAGCTATGATGGCGGCGAGCTGGTGGTCGAGTCGCAGGGCGGCCTGCATGCGGCCAAGCCAGCTGCGGGCGACCTGGTACTCTACCCGTCAGGTGACATTCACGAAGTGAGGCCGGTGACGCGCGGCGAACGGCTGGCCTGCATCGGCTGGATCGAAAGTGCCGTGCGTGATCCGCAGGCGCGCGAGGCGCTGTTCGAACTGGAAAACCTGCGCGCATCGCTGGCCTTGAAACTGGCAGCGGACGACCCGGAACACCTCGTGCTGGACAAGGTGATCTCGAATCTCCTGCGGCGCTGGTCTGCCGGCTGAAGTTCAGAACGCGACGGGCACCCCGGCCTGCCGGGCGCACCAGTCGGGCTTGCGGTCGCCGCCATCATAGTCCCAGGCCTTGTGCGTGCCTGCGGCGATGAGCGTGAGGGCAACGTCCACGCCGCCGACTTCGAGATCGACGACCTGTCGGCCATAACGGTCGGCACCGTACGACTGCGCCACCTTGACCGTTTTGTCGCGCGTCAGTTCGACGGCGGCTTCCTTGGCCTCATAGCCCTGGATGCGTTCGGATTCACACTTGGCGCCGCCGCGCTGCTTCATGCTGCCGGTTTCCGGGGAATCGACATCGTGGAGGCGGAACTTGGTGCCGTCGGGCAGGCGACCGCTGTCGCCGTCGGACCAGTAGACCGCCGCCGGTGCATCGGTCGCGGCTTGCGCGGCAAGGGCCACGATGCCGCCGCCCGATGCCACGATGAGCGCCGCTGCGATCCAGGTCGGGGTGGTAAACTTGAACGCCATGAGAGCCTCCTCGGATGAGGGGGCAAATCTGGGGCGAGGGGGGTTAAGCGGAGGTTAAGGCCGGACGCGTCAACGGGCATTCTCCAGCATCGCATGGGGATAGTTCGGGAACGGAGCGATCCCTAGCGCGTGGGTACGGGGAATGCGCCGGAATAGTCGTAGAAGCCCTTACCGACCTTTTTGCCGACCCAGCCGGCCTCGACATATTTCACCAGCAGCGGGCATGGCCGGTACTTGGTATCGGCGAGGCCATCATGCAGGACCTGCATGATCGAGAGGCAGGTATCGAGACCGATAAAGTCGGCCAACGTCAGCGGGCCCATCGGGTGGTTGGCGCCGAGGCGCATGGCGGTATCGATGGATTCCACCGTGCCGACGCCTTCATACAGCGTGTAGACGGCTTCATTGATCATCGGAACGAGAATGCGGTTGACGATGAAGGCCGGGTAATCCTCGGCATTGGTCGTGGTCTTGTCGAGACGGCCGGCAAAGGTGATGGCGGTCTCGTACGTGTCCTGGCTGGTGGCGAGGCCGCGGATCACTTCCATCAGCTTCATCAGCGGCACCGGGTTCATGAAGTGCATGCCGATGAACTTGTCAGGCCGGTCGGTGACCGAGGCGAGCCGCGTGACCGAGATGGAGCTTGTATTGGTGGCGAGATAGGTATGGGCCGGGACGATCTCACAGATCGAGCGGAAGATCTGTTCCTTGATCTCGCGCTTTTCCGTGGCCGCTTCGATGACGATGTCGGCGGCTTCATGCGCCTTGATCGACGCCGAGGTCCTGATCAGCTTGAGGCCGGTCTTCATGTCCGCCTCGGTGATCAGGTCACGCTGCACCTGACGGCGCATGTTGCCTTCGATCGTGGTCATGCCCTTGGCGAGCGCCTCGTCGGAAATATCGGTCATGATCACGTCATAGCCGGCAAGCGCCGCGACATGCGCGATGCCATTGCCCATCTGGCCTGCGCCAATGATGCCTACCGTTTTGAGCTCTGCCATCTGCGTTTCGTCCTGAACGTGCAAGTTTTGTTACACCACGCTCATATCCTTTTTGTGCAGTGCGTCAAAGCGCAAGCTTCATTGTGCAGGCCGGGCTGCGTTGCGCGGCGTGTGTGGCACGTGGGGCACAGATGCAAAAAGCCCGGCACGCGGGCCGGGCTTTTCGAAATGCAGTATGGATCAGGCGCCTAGAGGGCGTCTGTCAGTTCCGGGACGGCGACGAACAGGTCTGCGACGAGACCGTAATCAGACACCTGGAAGATCGGGGCTTCCTCATCCTTGTTGATGGCAACAATGATCTTGGAATCCTTCATGCCGGCAAGGTGCTGGATGGCACCCGAAATGCCGATGGCGATGTAAAGCTCGGGCGCAACGATCTTGCCGGTCTGGCCGACCTGGTAATCATTGGGCGCGTAACCAGCATCAACGGCGGCGCGCGAGGCACCGACAGCGGCGCCGAGCTTGTCAGCCAGCGGCACGATCAGGCGGTTGAACTCTTCGGACGAGCCAAGGGCCCGGCCACCGGAGACGACGCGCTTGGCGCCGGTGAGTTCGGGACGATCCGACTTCACCATTTCTTCCGAGACGAATTCCGACTTGAATGGGCCGGACGGTGCAGCGGCGTCTTCAATCGTCGCCGAGCCGTCATTTCCGGCGGCCGGGAAAGCCGTGCCGCGCACGGTAATGACTTTCTTGGCGTCGGAGGATTTGACCGTCATGATCGCGTTGCCGGCATAGATCGGGCGCACGAACGTGTCCTGGTCGACGACTTCGATGATTTCCGACAGCTGCATCACGTCGAGCTTGGCAGCGATGCGCGGCGCGATGTTCTTGCCGGTGGTCGAGGCCGCAATGAAGACGGCGTCATAATTCGCCATCAGCGGCACGACGAGGGCTTCCATGGCTTCGGCGGTCTGCTTGCGCAGGGTCTCGCCTTCGGCCTTCAGCACCTTGCGCACGCCGGACACCTTGGCGGCTTCCGGTGCAACCGCACCAGCGTTTTCACCAGCGACGAGGATATCGACGTCGCCGCCGAATTTCGACGCCGCCGTGACGACCTTGTGGGTCGCGTCCGACAGGCCGCCATGATGATGTTCAGCAATTACGAGAACGGCCATTACACAGCTCCTGCAGTTTTGAGTTTGGCAACAAGCGCGGCGACGTCTTCCACCTTCTCACCGGCCTGGCGCACGGCCGGTTCGGTGACGGAGACGACGGTGAGGCGCGGCGAGATGTCGACGCCGTAATCTTCGGGCGATTTCTCGTCGATCGGCTTCTTCTTCGCCTTCATGATGTTCGGCAGCGACGCATAGCGCGGCTCGTTGAGGCGCAGGTCGACGGTGACGACGGCTGGCAGCGTCAGCGACACGGTCTGGAGACCGCCATCGACTTCGCGGGTGACTTTCAGCTTGTCGCCGTCTTTTTCGAGCTTGTAGGCGAACGTGCCTTGCGGCCAGTCGAGCAAAGCGGCGAGCATCTGGCCGGTCTGGTTCGAGTCGTCATCAATGGCCTGCTTGCCGAGGATAACCAGGTCAGGCTTTTCTTCAGCGACGACCTTGGCGAGCAGCTTGGCGACAGCCAGCGGTTCGACGGTGGCGTCAGTCTTGATCAGGATGCCGCGATCCGCGCCCATGGCGAGCGAGGTGCGCAGGGTTTCCTGGGCCTGCTGGGGCCCAACCGAGACAACCACGATCTCGGTGACCGTACCGGCCTCTTTCATCCGGACCGCCTCTTCGACGGAAATCTCGTCGAACGGGTTCATGGACATCTTGACGTTGGCAAGATCGACACCGGATTTGTCCGGCTTGACGCGGACTTTCACGTTGTAATCGATCACGCGTTTGACGGGCACGAGGACCTTCATGCGGTGCTCCCTTATGGTTTCGGAGGTTTGACGTATTTGCGGCGTTGCTAGCCGTCCGCCGCAAAAGACGCAAGGTTTACGTTGACGTTCAGGTCAATTTGGCGCGGTGCAAGCAGTCCAGTTAAGCGATCCATTGACACCCGTTTCAGTACGTTGTCCCGTCAGGTTTAAATAATTCAATCTAAAATCGTGGGAGGGTTTCAACGTGAGCTTTGAGGAAAAACTGAGGGAAATATCAGAACGCGCCCAAACACAGCGGGCAAATTTGCTTACCGAGGAGGCGATGAAGACCGCCATTCTCCTCAAGATGTTTCAAGCACTCGAATTCGATTTTTCGGATCCCACCGAAGTCATCCCAGAGTATACCGCCGATGTCGGAATCAAGAAGGGCGAGAAAGTTGACTACGCGCTCTGCATAGACGGACAAGTCGCGATACTCGTGGAATGCAAAGCCCCCAACCAGTCGCTTGATCTCAAACATGCTTCGCAACTTTATCGGTATTTCTCAGTCACTGACGCGCGCTTCGCCATTCTAACAAACGGATTTGACTGGGAATTCTATACTGATTTGGACCAGCCCAATCGAATGGACAGCCGGCCCTTTCTCGCTTTTAGCCTCGCGGACATTGATGCGATGTCTGTGACAGAACTGGCCAGATTCAAACGCTCCGTCTTCAATGTTGAAAATATTCTGAAAACGGCGACGGACCTCAAATACGTTTCTGGCCTGAAAGCCGCTGTCAGGCAGGAACTCGACGATCCGAGTGCCGATTTCGTGAAATTCTTCGGTAGGAAAATCTACGACGGGATGTTTACCGCTTCCGTTCAGGAGCAATTTTCGCGGCTGCTCAAACGGAGCCTGAGTGAAGTGATAAGAGATCGCGTGAACGCGCGCCTAAAAAGTGCGCTCCAACAGAATTTTGTCGATGCCGAGCCGTCGGACCCCGAAACACCGGACGAAATCGAAACAACAGAGGACGAATGGGACGGCTACCGTGTGGCTGTCGCGATTGCCTCGCGCGTGATCGATCCATCGCGCATCGTTATTCGGGATCAGAAGTCCTACTGTGGTGTATTGGTCGATGACAACAATCGAAAGCCGTTGGTGCGCCTGTGGTTCAATAGCTCGAACAGCCGCTATCTCGGCCTGTTTGATGGCGATGTTGAAGACAAGGTACGCGTGTCTGGTCCGACGGACCTCTATCGCTTCGCCGATCGAATCTGCGCAGCGGCGGCGAAATACACTGATCGGCCAAGTGCGCCCTCTCCTTTAGGTGCTGAACAACCCAATACAGCGGAGCACGATGACGGTTGATCTCGAGGTTAGTCTCCCTGTTGAGAACATACGTCTCGAGTCGAGGGGCTCAGGATAAGCGCTCTGGTGATTCCGTTCCGAATAGCACCTGACCTATTCCGGCGGCTCGAGATTGCGCGCGAGAACGTCACCCGAAAGATAGAGCGAGCCGCAGATCAGGATGCGGTCGGCGCCGGTGGCCGCCGCTGCGGTGACGGCTGCATCAAGACTGTCGCAGACGGTGACGTCCAGTCCGGCTGTGCGGGCGGCCTCGGCCAGGTCGTGCGGTTCGGCCCCGCGATGGCCGGGCGCATTCGGCAGGGTGAAGACGTCGGGCTTGAGGTGGCGGAAGGGCAGGAAGAAGCCGGTCGCGTCCTTCGACGCCAGCATCGCGGTGACGAGGACGGTTTTGCCGGGCAGGCGCTTCAGGTGATACGCGATTGCGCGGGCCGCATGCGGATTGTGGCCGCCATCGAGCCAGACTTCGGCACCCGGCGCGAGCGCCGTGACCGGGCCCGGCCCGAGCCGCTGCATGCGCGCGGGCCATGTGGCTGTGCGGGCGCCTTCGAAGATCGCGGCCTGGGATATCCGGGTCGATTCACCGAACAGCTGCATCGCCATGGCGGCGAGGGCGGCATTGCCGCGCTGGTGTTCGCCGATCAGGGAGATGTCCTGCGGCATGGCATCGATGAAATGCGCCTTCAGGCGGTAGAGCGGCGCGTCGACGCGGGCAGCTTCCCTGGCGATCACCTCATCGCAGACCTTGCGCTGGATGGCGGTGAGGACCGGGCGGTGCGGGCGGATGATGCCGGCTTTCTCGCCTGCGATCTTGCGGATATCCGAGCCGAGGAAGGCCTTGTGATCGAAATCGATGGGCGTGATCACGCAGAGCGCCGGTGCCTCGATCACATTGGTCGCATCAAAGCGTCCGCCGAGGCCGACTTCGAGGATGAGAAGATCTGCCGGGACTTCGCTGAAGGCCAGCAATGCCGCTGCCGTGGTCGCCTCGAAATGCGTGATCTGCAGGCCGGTCAGGGCCTCGAACGTGCGGTCGAGCCAGGCGATCAGGCGGGCATCATCGACAATCTCGCCAGCCAGCCGGATCCGCTCATTGAAGCGCACGAGATGCGGCGAAGTGAAGACATGGACCTTGAGGCCCGCCGCTTCGGCCATGGCGCGCATGAAGGCGGAGGTCGAGCCCTTGCCGTTGGTGCCGGCAACATGGATGACCGGTGGCAGGCGATCCTGCGGACGGCCAAGCGCCGCGAGCGCGGCCTCGACCCGCCCGAGCGACAGCTCGATGGTTTCTGGATAGAGCCCTTCGAAACGCTTCAGCGCTGCGGCAAGGGCCGCACTGTCTCCGATCAAGCAGATTTGCCTTTGGACACCGGCGGTTTGGGCGCGTGGGTTTTCGGCTGGCTGAGCGGTGTGATGGGGGTATCCTCCCGACGGCGGGAATTGGGCATGAGATGGGTCAGGATGCGCGCGAGCGTGGCCTTCAGCTTGCGCCGGTCAACAACGATATCGACCTGGCCCTTTTCGCGCAGGAATTCCGACCGCTGGAAGCCCTTGGGCAGGCTTTCCCGGATGGTCTGCTCGATCACGCGCGGACCGGAAAAGGCGATCATCGCGCCCGGCTCGGCAACATGGATATCGCCCAGCATGGCGTAGGAGGCCGAGACGCCGCCCGAGGTCGGATCCGTCAACACGACGATATAGGGCAGTTTCGCTTCGGCCAGCTCGTTCACGGCCAGCGTGGTGCGCGGCATCTGCATCAGGCTGAGTGTGCCTTCCTGCATGCGGGCGCCGCCGGACGCCGTGCAGACGACAAAGGCCGCCTTGCGGGCAACCGCCATCTGGGCGGCGGTGACGAAGCCTTCGCCGGCGGCCATGCCGAGCGAGCCGCCCATGAAGTCAAAATCCTGGACCAGGAGCACGGTCGGCACGCCGCCGATCTTGCCATAGGCCGCGACCATGCAATCGTCCTGGATCAGCGGGGCGCCGCCATTTTCGGTCTCGCGCTTTTCTCGCGCGGCGATCTTGGCCTTGGCGGCCTTGATGCGGGCCGGATAGGGCTTGTCGTCCTTGAATTTGAGCGGGTCAGCCGGGACAGCCGGCAGGGCCAATGGCTCCCAGCGCTCATCATCAAACAGGAGGCGGCAACGGGTGCGCGGGCTGATGCGCATGTGCGCACCGGCGGGTGTGACCCACCAGCTCTCTTCCAGGTCGGCCCTGTAGACGAGTTCACCGGACGCAGGACATTTGACCCACAGGTCGTCCGGCGTGTCTTTCTTGGCGAGCATGGTTTTCAGGCCCGGCGGGGTGACCTTGGTAATCCAGTTCATGCCTCAACTCCTTAAGACTGTAACAGTCCCTACGCTTTGGCGACTGCAGCCATCGCTGCACTCAATTCCCCTGCAAGTGCGCCCATACCCCGCGGCGCCTCAGAATAATCGCCCGATTCGTGGGCTGACCGGGCATGCTCCACGAAAGCAGAGCCAACGACAACCCCATCGGCGATTTTAGCCATTTCTACAGCCTGTGCACCATTTTTCACCCCGAATCCAACACATACGGGCAGTCCGGATACACGCCGCACCATTTCGACATTCCCGGCAATCGCCTGCGGGTCAGCCGAGCCGGCACCTGTAACGCCTGTTACAGCCACGAAATAGATGAAGCCCGAGGCGCCGTCGGCCACCTTGGCCATGCGCGCCTCGTGGGTGGTCGGCGTGGCGAGGCGGATGACAGAAATATCATGCTTCGCGTATTCGTCGCGCAGCACCTGGTCTTCTTCCGGCGGCAGGTCGACGAGGATCGTGCCGTCGATTCCGGCCGCATGGGCGGCCTCGGCAAAGGCGGCATAGCCGAGCGAATGGACCGGATTGGCATAGCCCATCAGGATCAGCGGTGTGTCCGTGTCAGTCTCGCGAAACCGGGCGGCCAGCGCCAGGACATCGATCAGCTTTGTATGTTTGGCGAGCGAGCGGAGCCCGGCCCGCTGGATCGCCGGGCCATCGGCCATCGGGTCGGTAAAGGGCGCGCCGAGTTCGATAATGTCGGCGCCATTGTCGCGCAGGGCGCACATGCACTGGAAACTCGTTTCGAGGTCCGGATCACCCCCCATCAGGTAGGCAACAAGCGCCGTGCGGTTTTCGGCCTTAACCTTGTCAAAGCGCGCCGTTATTCGGGAAGTGGGCATTATGAGTCCGTATTTTCGTTGACCCAGGCCGCGTAAGGCTTTGAGGCATGGGCACAGGGCAGGGCGACGATCGCCGGCACGTCATAGGGGTGGATCTCGTTGACCAGCGTTTCAATGTCGTTCCAGCGCGATTCCGGCGCCTTCATCCAGAGAACGAACTCGAAAGCGTGCTCGACGACGCCTTTCCAGCGATAGGTCGAGGTAACCGGCCCTTCGAGATTGGCACAGGCTGCAAGGCGGCGTTCGACGGCGGCATCGGCGATCTCCTCGGCGACACGGCGCGACGGGCAGGTGATGCGGATGAGGAGGAGACGGGTCATGCTCACATCTCCACGCCGAGCGCCTTGGCGACGCTGAACACGTCCTTGTCGCCGCGACCGCAGAGATTCATGATCAGGAGGCCGTCCTTGTCCATGCCGTCAATTACGTCGCCGAGACGCGCGATGGCATGGGCGGGTTCGAGCGCCGGGATAATGCCTTCAAGCTGGGTACAAAGTTGAAATGCTGCCAGCGCCTCGTCATCCGTACAGGAAAGATACTCAGCTCGGCCCGTGTCGCGCAGGAAGGCATGCTCCGGCCCGATGCCCGGATAGTCGAGCCCGGCGCTGATCGAGTGGGCATCGAGGATCTGGCCGTCATCGGTCTGCAGCAGGTAGGTGCGGTTGCCATGCAGGATGCCAGGGCGCCCGCCATTCAGGGCCGCCGCATGCTCGCCGGTCTCGATGCCGTGACCTGCTGCCTCGACGCCGATCAGGCGCACGCCTTCATCATTGATGAAGGGATGGAACAGGCCGATCGCATTCGAGCCACCGCCAATACAGGCCATCACGGCATCCGGCAGGCGGCCTTCGCGCTCAAGAACCTGCGCGCGGGCCTCCACGCCGATAATGCTCTGGAAGTCGCGCACCATTTCCGGATAGGGGTGCGGGCCCGCCGCTGTGCCGATGCAGTAGAACGTGTCCTCCACGTTCGTCACCCAGTCGCGCAGGGCCTCGTTCATCGCATCCTTCAACGTGCCCCTGCCGGACGTGACCGGCACGATCTCGGCGCCGAGCAGTTTCATGCGGAACACGTTCGGCTTCTGGCGCTCGACATCGGTCTCGCCCATGAAGACGACGCATTTCAGGCCGAAGCGGGCGCAGATCGTCGCCGTTGCCACGCCATGCTGGCCAGCGCCGGTCTCGGCGATGATACGGGTCTTGCCCATGCGCATGGCGAGCAGGACCTGCCCGAGGCAATTATTGATCTTGTGGGCGCCGGTATGATTGAGCTCGTCGCGCTTGAAATAGATTTTCGCCCCGCCGAAATGTTCGGTCAGGCGTTCAGCGAAATAGAGGGGCGACGGACGGCCAACATAATGCGCCCACATGTCGTCCATCTGCGCCTTGAAGGCGGGGTCCAGCTTGGCGGCCCGGTATTCCTTCTCGAGTTCCAGGATCAGCGGCATCAGCGTTTCGGCGACATAGCGTCCGCCGAACTCACCGAAGCGGCCGTTTGCGTCCGGCCATTTATCCCAAGTATTGCGAAGATCCATTGCGGTACTCATGCCTCTTTGGCGGCGCGGATAAAGGCCCGCACCAGCTCCCTGTCCTTTAACCCCCGCACCCGCTCGACGCCAGAGGCGACATCGACGGCAGGCGCACCTGTCGCGGCAATAGCTGTGCCGACATTGTCCGGCGTCAAACCGCCAGCCAGCATCCAGGGCTTTGGTGGCGTCCAGCCGTCAAGGATCGCCCAGTCAAACGTCTGGCCGTGCCCGCCTGTGCGCGTGGCGCCTTCCGGCGGCCTGGCGTCGATCAGCAAACGGTCGGCGGCCGTGTAGGCACGGGCATTATCAAGGTGAACGCGGGTCGAGACGCCCAGCGCCTTCCAGACTTCCAGCCCCGTGCGGGCCTTGATCTCGGCCAGCCGTTCCGGCGTCTCGGCGCCGTGCAATTGCAGGATGGGAAAGCCCACAGCCGTCACCGCGTCGATCTCGGCATCGCTGGCATCGACCAGCAGCGCCACAGGCACGGCTCTGCCGGCCTGCATCAGCAGGCTCGCCGCCGCTTCCGGCGTCACCTGTCGGGGGCTGCCCGAGGCAAAGTTGAATCCAATCCAGTCCGCACCCTCGCGGGCCGCAAAGCCCACAAGGTCCGGATCGGTCAAGCCGCAAATCTTCACATCCACCATGGGTGGCAGGTGATCGAAGGCAGGCGCGGCGTCAAGCCAAGGTTAAGGCGCGGTAACAAAGTGTGCTGCATTTGCCACAACAGGTTTCAGCGCACAGGAGCGCCGGAACAAGGCCAAGACGGACCCGTTGGAGCTGCATGTCCCGAATATGTCGGGATGAGTAACACCAAGGATCCTCCCATGAAAAAGCTTATGATCGTTTCCTCCTCCGCCATGGCCATTGCACTCGGCCTGGCCGCGCCTGCTGCGGCCCAGACCTATGGCAATGAAGATACCGGCTTCTATGCCGAGGGCGGCTACACCTACCTCAATATCGAGCCTGAAGGTGCCGATTCCGGAGTCGACACGAATGCCATCACGGCGCGGGCCGGTTACCAGTTCACACCGATGTTCTCGATGGAAGCCGACGTCACGACCGGCATCGATGACGGCGAGTTCGACTACAATGTCGATGAAGACGAGTTCAATCTCGACGACAATGACGATACCGACCTGAATGACGTGATTGCCGGCTCAGGCGATCTCGGCCTGAACTACCTGGTCGGCCTGTACGGCCGCGCCACGGTCCCGATCACCGAGCGTCTCGATATCTCGGCGCGCGCTGGTTACGCCTTCATCGATGTTGACGCCACGGTTGTCACGCCCGGCGGCACCGCTCTGGGGGTGATTGAAGACTCGGCTGATGGCCCGGCCATCGGCGCAGGTCTCAGCTATGACCTGAGCGAAAACTGGAATCTTCGCGGCGACTATACCTATTACAACTTCGAAGACACCGACACGGGCGCGGCGACCATCTCGGTCGGCTACAAGTTCTAAACAGAACCTGACGTCCGAATGATTGCGCCGGTCTCCGCAAGGAGGCCGGCGTTTTCTTTGGAAACCCGGTTCAGGCAGGACCTATTGCCGCTTTGCCGTCTCGGCGATGCGGCGGCGGCCCATCAGGCGCAGCGTCAGGTTGCGGCCTGTACGCAGGACGGGATAGAGCGCGCGCGACACACGCGGCGATGCGAACACGCGCGCCATCACGGCGTTGAACGGGCCCGCTCCTGTACTCATCAGCGCAAGCCGGTTCATGCAATCGGCGCCGGAATGAACCTCGCCCTTCATGATCAGCGCCATTTCCTGATCGAAATCAACGCCCTTCGACACGGCGTATTGGACGGCCGGGTGGTCCTCGCGCGCATTGACCAGGCTGACCGGGCCAATTGCGTCGCGCAGCCGGAGGAGTTTCACGTACTCGGAACAGAACGGGCAGTCGCCATCATAGACGATGAAGGTGCCAGGATCAGAGAACACTCACATACTCCGTATCGCGCGCGATCACTTTTTTCCCGACATGCCCGTCATTCATCGAATGACAGACCGACTCGATCACCTGCTGGTAACCGACAACGTCTTCGAGCGATAACGCATTGAACTCCTTATATAGGAAGGGATTGCTCGGATGGTGATGGAAGCGGAAATAATAACTCTGCCGCGCCTGTGTCGGATCACGCGCCAGCATTTTCTTGTGGTGGGCGATCAGGAACCGGCTGAGCTGCGCCTCACGCACCTCACGCGCCTCGGCACTCTCCGGTGCGGCGTGCGTGAGGGTCGACGGCGCAACGCACTGGCCGTCCTTCTGCTGGCGCTCCAGCGACGTGCTCGACGCCAGCGTCGTGTGATCATACTGGCCCTCGATGGCCTGCGAACCGAGATAGGCGTGCGACATGGAATAGGAGTGGCTGCTGAAGAAGGCAGACGGCACTTTCACATGGCGACCGTCCTTGGTCACGGCCTCGATATAGACCTGCCGGGAGTCGGCCAGGTCGAACCATGCCAGCGGCGGCGCCGGATTGATGTGCAGCGCCGGCGCGCCAAGCAGGATGGTCGCGATACAGGCCAGCTTCGTATTCCAGCTAAGGCCTTCCTTGGCGGTGCGCGCCGCCCACCACACCGTGAGATTGCTCCAGATCCAGGGCCAGAAGAACAGGCCGCCAAGGATATAGATGCCGATATGCAGCGCTTCGTACATCAGGGACGCGATCTTCAGCCAACTCACCCGCAAAACGCAGATAAGGGCAAAGAGCTGGGCAAAGACGATGACCGCATTCATGGGAATATAGGACAGCTGGAAGCCCTGATAAGCCAAGTCCGTGAGCCAGGGCAGGTGTCCGATCGGCAGGATCCCGCTCTCGATCGTATAGGGAATCTGGTTGATCGTGGGATTTTCCACCATCCAGTACCAGGGCGTCGGGCCAAGCGTCATCTTCGCGACACCTGACCAGAAATAGTTTGCCAGATGCAGGCCGAAAACAACGCCGACAATCTCGGTCTGGCGCGCGGGCGCCGCCAGCCACGGATGGATCCGCGGCCCCGCCTTGACCACGATAAGGCCGAAGGCAATCAGGTAGAATGCCATGTCCATCATGTAGCGGGTGTCGAGGTACGACATCCAAACGCCGGAAATCTGGGCCACCAGGAGGCGCGTCGACATCAGGTAGATCACGACGGGCAGGATAAAGGCCGGCCGGAACCAGCTGAGCACTGACAAGCCCACAGCCAGGTAGAAACCGAGTGCAACATACTGGGCCGCGCGCGTCGCCGTCTCCGGGTCGGCCAGCGTATAGTCCGGGCGCTCGATCAGCAGCAACACGGTCAGCCCGACCGCCGAGGCGCGCAGGATCGCGCTGAGGAGCGGCACGAATGCGGTATATTTCGTCCGATAGAAGGCGATAGCGATGGCCAGCATCCCCAGCAGCGGCAGGTAGATTTTCGCGCTGTTGGGCACCCAATGCGGATAAAATCGCGGCATCTGGCCCCGGAATACCGAGAGCGCGACGAGCGTCACCAATACGAACAGGAGGGTTGGCCCAAAACGGCGCACAGGCCCTTCAACACGCGCGAGGCGCGGCTGCGCAAAGTCCCAAAATGACAAGATGACGTCCCCCGAATTTCATTCAGCCCCGGAGAGTGCAAATATCGCGCGCGATTGTCACCCGGATTCGCCTTCCACGACCCCCGCGTACGCGTTCTCTCGTAACAGCAGGTGTGCATCCCACCGCTGGCAAGCTGGGACGGGACCATTGGACTTAGCCGCTTCGGCCCCCATGTTTCCTGTCGGACCGGAATTTCAGAAAGGTGAGCGACATGGCCAGTGGCTGGGCGCGAGATGGCGCCATTCAGGATCAGATCGACGACAGCATCAACGATGCCGTGCAAAATGCGCGGGCGCGGATGCCTGCGGGCGAAAGTGCAACCCATTGCGACGAATGTGGGGAACCCATTCCCGCCCGGCGCCGGGAAGCGCTTCCGGGCGTGCGGACATGCGTGACATGTCAGTCCCAGCGCGACGAACGTACCGTCCATTCCGGTATCAATCGCCGCGGCAGCAAGGACAGCCAGCTGCGCTAGGCGACACCGTGGCTTTCGGCCGGCCGGGCTGGCGGTGAGACAGGGATTCGAACCCTGGAGACTATTGCTAGCCTACACACTTTCCAGGCGTGCGCCTTCGACCACTCGGCCACCTCACCATCGCTCGCGCGAAGCACAGGGCCATAGCGGAAGGCTACCGTGCTCGCAAGACTGTGATTGCCGTTAAGGGGATACGACCCCATATTCGTCGCAGACAAAGGAGACCGCCACATGTTGTTCTCGAAAAAAACCGCCACGATCCCCGATGCCGCCAATGCCCTGCCGGGCCGCGCGAACGCTATTCCGACGGCGCGCGAGCATTTCGTGTTTCACCGCGAGGTTCAGGGCCCGGTGCCAGACGGTTTCGAGGCCGCCGTGTTCGGTCTGGGCTGTTTCTGGGGCGCCGAGCGCAAGTTCTGGCAGCAGGACGGCGTCTGGATGACGGCAGCGGGCTATGCCGGCGGCCCGACCCCGAACCCGACCTATGAAGAAGTCTGCAGCGGCGGCACCGGCCATACAGAGGTCGTGCGCATCGTCTTCGATCCGGCGAAAATCAGCTATGGCGACCTCGTGAAACTTTTCCTCGAGAGCCATGACCCGACACAGGGCATGCGTCAGGGCAATGATATCGGCTCGCAATACCGTTCGGCGATCTACACGACATCCGACGCGCAGGCCGACACCGCCCGCGACATGGTGGCGGCCTATCAGGGCGCGCTGGCCAAGGCCGGGCACAGCGCCGCAATCACCACGGAAATCGCGCCGCTCGGACCGTTCTATTATGCCGAGGACTATCACCAGCAATACCTTGCCAAGAACCCGGCAGGCTATTGCAGCATTGGCGGCACGGGCGTGTCGTGCCCGGTTGGGCTGAACGTCTAGCCCGGCAGGACGTCAACTCCGAAGCCTAAGACCCGAAATTCATCGAGAACCGCTTGCGGGTCTCGATCATGGTCTGCGCCTTGAACATGGCGTCGGACGCCGTTTGCGCCTTCTGGATCGACGGATCGCCGCGCAGGGCTTCGACAACCTGCGCCAGGTGCGAAATGGCTTCCTGGACGATTTTCTGGTCGAACTGCTTTTCGGCGCGCGCCAGCAAAGCCCGGCCAAGGTCCATGCGCGCCTGCGAGACCAGCATCGGCTCGGACGTATTGGTCACCGCGTCGAGATGCGTCCGGCGCAGCGAGATCACGCGGTCCAGCGTGCCAAGGTCTCCGGTTGATTCCGCGACGTGTACGCTTGAGGCGCAGAAATCGGCTTCGAGTTCGCTACGCACGACCTGGGACACGGTCTCGCTGTCGGCCAGCATCCGGTCGAGCGCCTCGGCGAGCAGTTTCATCTTTTCCGGCCGGAAAGCCTGCGGATTGGCCAATGCCGGCTGCAGCTTCTTGGCGAGGAGATAGGCCGCCACCTGCGGCACCTGCCCCTCCAGCCCGGACGACCGTCCGGGCAGGCCGATGCTGAAGGCGCGCGCTTCGTCGGGCCTGAGGCCACCGCCGCGCGACAGGCCCTGCACGACCAGGCCATTGTTGCCCTTGTCGACGTGGCTGGCCCAGACCAGCATGTCGGCGTCAGCCGCTGCGAGGCGGCGACGCGCCTGCGCAAGGATTTTCTGGTCCGTATTGCCCGCGATCTGGCCGGTGGCCGCGATACGGAAAGGGGCGCCGAAATTGAATTCCGCGAGGTGGTCACCCAGCGCCGACATCAACCATTTGCCGGTGCGGCCGGCACCCGGTCCGGTGGGCCGGGCAAGCAGGATGCGGTAACCCGGTTCCTTGCTGCGCCGGAAAGCCCGCGTGCCGGCGGCATTGCGCAAGCGTGTCATCAGTGCGCGGATGCCGGACACGAGAAGCAACAGGAGACCGAGGCACAGCAGCACCGCCATCGCGAACCCGAAAGTCGCGAATTCGTGGGCGCTGAACACGTTCGCCTCGACCCAGTCTTCTGCCGTCGTGAACCAGCCTGTTTCCAGCATGGCAATTGACCTCTTTTGCGCCTTGGCGATACGAGCCTTGAAGATCGCTGGCAACAGGGAATGACTGTTATTACGGGTGATCCCGCGCTAGCATCGGCCATCCGGCTGGCATGGGAGGGCGGGCGACATGGCAGGTTTTGTCACCCGGTTCGCGCCGTCACCGACCGGTCACCTGCATCTCGGGCACGCCGCGTCGGCCTTTCACGTCTGGGATGCCGCACGTGCGGCAGGCGGCAAGGTCCTGTTGCGCATCGAGGATATCGACCAGACGCGCTGCCGCCCGGAATACGAAGCCTCGATCCTGTCAGACCTGGAATGGCTCGGTCTCGACTGGTCCGGCCCGGTGCGCCGGCAGTCGGAGCATTTCGACGATTATGCCCTGGTCCTTGAAAGCCTGCGGGCGCGCGGTCTGATCTATCGCTGTTTCAAGACACGGCGGGAGATTGCCGCTGCCCTGCCGGCGGGCGCCGACCCGGATGACGCCCCCTATGTCGGCAAGCCTCTCGCACCCGAAGCAGAATCCGAACGCCTCGCGCGCGGCCATGCTTTCGCCTGGCGCCTGTCGCTGTGCAGGGCCCGAGACGCGCTCGGGGCCCGCTACAGGACGCTGGCCTTCACCGAGGACACGCCAACGGGCGTCCGCGAAGTGCCCGCGAACCCGGCCGCCTTTGGTGATGTTGTCCTCGCCCGCAAGGACACGCCGGCGAGCTATCACCTCGCCTGCTGCCATGACGACGCCCTGCAGGGCGTGACCCATGTCATTCGCGGCGAGGACATCCGCGAGATGACCAGCGTACATGTCCTGCTGCAGGCGCTGATGGACTGGCCCACCCCGCTCTACCGGTTCCACCCGCTCCTGCTCGGGCCGGACGGCAAAAAGCTGTCAAAGCGGGCCGGCGACAAGAGCTTGTCGGCCTTTCGCGCGGAAGGACTGACGCCCGGCGATATTCGCGCCATGATCGCCGTCGCATGACGTCTCACGCAGGAAAACCTGCCTTCATCGACTGAATTTTGGCCGACTGCATCGAAACTGCCACAAAACTCGTCTATCAGAGCGGCAAATGAATCGTTCGGGAATCCACCACATGCGCACATCCATCGCCGCCCTGCTGACGGGCCTCGCCCTCGTTTCCACCGCCTGCACCACGACTGAGGCGGTCACGCCCGTCGCGCCGGAATCGCTCAGCCTGGAGACGCCGCCCGCGCCCCTGCGTCCGGGCCTCCTGCCGAAACAGGCCGGTGACGAGTCCTATGCGTCGGCCGCAGCCGCGGTTCAGGCGCGCATCGACCAGCACGGTGTGAAACCGGCGAAGAATGTCATCCTCTTTATCGGCGACGGCATGAGCATCCCGACAATCACCGCCGCCCGCATCTATGCCGGCCAGAAACGCGGTGTGGACGGAGAATCCTACAGGCTGACAATGGAGACGCTGCCCCACATGGCACTGTCGAAAACCTACAGCAATGACGCGCAGGTGTCCGATTCCGCATCGACCGCCACGGCCATGGTCACCGGCGCCAAGGTCAATTCGCTCACGCTGGGCGTGCTGAAGGCAGCCAGCTACGGCAATTGCGCCAGCATCCAGGGCACGGAAGCCGACTCGCTTTTCGGCCTCGCTGAACGGGAAGGCCTCGCCACCGGTCTCGTCTCGACGGCCCGCCTCACGCACGCAACGCCCGCATCCGCCTATGCGCATACACCCAACCGCAACTGGGAAGACGATGCCAGCCTGAAGGGCGGCGCTGCCGCTGATTGCAGGGACATTGCCCGCCAGCTGATCGAATGGCCGGAAGGCGACGGGTTTGAAGTGGCGATGGCCGGCGGCCGGGCACCGTTCCTGACCGTGGATGAGGCCGACCCGGAAGATGAAGGCCGCACAGGCAACCGCGAGGATGGCCGCGACCTGACTGCCGAATGGGTCGCGAAGTCGCCGTCCCACGCCTATGTCACCGACAAGGCCGGCTTCGACGCGATCGACTTTGCCTCAGACGCACGGGTGCTGGGCCTGTTCGAAGTCTCGCACATGCAATACGAACTCGACCGCGCTGCGGATACAGCGGGCGAGCCCTCGCTGGTCGAGCTGACCGAAGCGGCGATCACCCGCCTGTCGCAGGATCCCGATGGCTATGTCCTGATGGTTGAAGCGGGCCGGATCGACCACGCGCATCACGGTGTGAATGCCGCACGCGCGCTCGAGGAAACCGACATGCTGGACCAGGCCATCGCAGCCGCCCTCGCCATGACCGATGCCGAGGACACGCTGGTCATCGTCACGGCCGACCATTCCCACACGATGACGATTTCCGGCTATCCGGCGCGCGGCAACCCCATTCTCGGCAAGGTGAATACCGGGCTGGAAGACGGCGAGCTGAAAGGTCTGGACGGCAAGCCCTATACGACCCTGTCCTATGCCAGCGGCCAGACGGGCTGCCGTATCGAAGACGGCGAGCCGGACTGTACCCGCGAAGACCTGTCTGACGTCGACACGACCGACAAGGATTTCCTCCAGCCGTCGCTGGTGCCGATGTATTCGGAAACCCATGGCGGCGACGATGTCGCCATCTTCGCCACCGGCCCCGGATCGGAACTCGTCTCCGGCGTGATGGAGCAGAACGAAATCTTCCATGTCATCGGCCGGGCCAGCGGGCTGGTCGCGGCGGAGTAGACGCACGCGCCGAAGATCGATCCTGCAAAATCCGGCTTACGTTGGGGCCGGGCTGTTCAAGGCCGGGCCTCTGGGCAATGATACGGGCTGAGACCGCAGCGTCAGCGAACGAGCGCGCGGCCAAACCGGAGGAAGTCCCATGAAAGCTGCTGTCATGCGCGCGCCCAATGCGCCGCTCTCGATCGAAGAGGTCACAATATCGAAGCCCGGCCCGCGCGAAGTGCTGGTCCGCCTCGGCGCCGTTGGCGTCTGCCATTCCGACGTCCACTTCTGGGATGGCGCCTTCCCCACCGAAATGCCGGTCATCCTGGGCCATGAAAGCGCTGGCGTGGTCGAACAGGTCGGCTCAATGGTCAGCGCCGTGAAACCCGGTGACCATGTCGTGTCGATCCTGTCGCCCTTCTGCGGCACCTGCGAATTCTGCCTGACCGGCCATATGTCGGTCTGCCACACAGTGAACGGCGAGCAGTTCAAGCGCGCGCCGACCGAAGCGCCGCGCCTGTCCATCGGCAAGGAAAAGGTCTCGCAATTCCTCAATCTCTCCTCCTTTGCCGAACAGATCCTCGTGCACGAGAACACGCTCTGCGTGATCGACAAGGAAATGCCGATGGACCGCGCCTGCCTGATCGGCTGCGGCGTGATTACCGGTGTCGGATCGGTCTTCCATGCCGCCAAGGTCGAGCCGGGCTCGACCGTGGCGATCCTCGGCTGTGGCGGAGTCGGCCTGTCTGCCATCAATGGCGCGGCCATTGCCGGCGCCTCGCGCATCATCGCGGTCGACCTGTCGGACGAGAAACTGGCCATGGCGAAGAAATTCGGCGCCACCGATTTCGTCAATCCGAAGAATGGCGATCCGGTTGAACAGGTGAAAGACCTGACAAATGGCGGCGTGCACTATGCCTTCGATTGCGTCGGCCTGAAGCAGACGGCCGAACAGGGCTACATGATGATGCGTCCGCGCGGCCTGATGACCGTGATCGGCATGATCCCGCCCGGCGTGAACATTGAAATTCCCGGTATTGAGCTGATGGTTACCGAGAAACGCCTGCAGGGCTCGGTCATGGGCTCCAACCGGTTCCGTGTCGATTTCCCGCGCCTTGTCACCCTTTATCAGCAGGGCCGCCTGCATCTGGACGATCTCGTCTCCGACCGGATCGGCCTCGACGGCCTCACCGGCGCGCTGCAGAACCTGAAGGACAACAAGGGATCTGTCGCGCGGCAGGTCGTCGTATTTGACTGATCGTCCGACGACGGGCAGTTAGTTGAGTGTCGGTGCCGCCATGTGCGGCGCTGACGCGCGACTGCTTGAATATTGGAACGAAACACGTGCCAGACCATTTGCTAGACATGAAACATCCGCCTCAAATCCTGATCGTCGAAGATGAAATCCTGATCGCGATGGATCTTGAAGACATGGTCGCGGAAATGGGCGGTACAGCGATCGCGTCGGCGCACACGATTCAGTCGGCCATGAAGCTCGCCGAAACCATCGAAGCCGATGCCGCCATCCTTGATGTCGATGTCGCCGGGCAGCTTGTCTTCCCGGTCGCCGATATTCTGGCCGCCCGGGGCATCCCGTTCCTCTTCAATACCGGACATTCGGCAGAAGATGCGCTGCGGGCCCGCTATGCCTCGGCCCCGATCTGCCGCAAGCCGACCCTGCCGCGCCAGCTGAAAAAGGCCCTGCAAGCTTTGCTGACGCCGCCCAGCCTCTCTGCTCCGGCCTAGTCGCGCAGCAGCTCGTTCACGCCGGTCTTCGACCGCGTCTGCGCATCGACCGTTTTCACGATCACCGCACATGCCAGCGATGGCCCGCCATTCTTGTCAGGCAGCGTGCCCGGCACAACGACGGAATAGGGCGGCACATGGCCATAACTGATGGCGCCGGTCGTGCGGTCGACGATCTTGGTCGACTGGGTGATGAACACGCCCATGGCGATCACCGAGCCTTCACCCACGACAACGCCCTCAACCACTTCGGAACGCGCACCGATGAAGCAATTGTCCTCGATGATGGTCGGGTTCGCCTGCAGCGGCTCCAGAACGCCGCCAATGCCGGTGCCAGCCGAGATGTGGCAATTGGCGCCGACCTGCGCACACGAGCCGACTGAGGCGAATGTGTCGATCATCGTTCCTTCGCCGACATAGGCGCCGATATTCACATAAGACGGCATCAGCACCGCGTTCTTCGCGATGAAGGCGCCCCGGCGTACGGCGGCGGGCGGCACGGCGCGGAATCCGGCTTCGCGGAATTCCGTCTCGCCCCAGCCTTCGAACTTCGATGGCACCTTGTCCCACCAGTTGCCGCCGCCCGGCACGCCGGCAATCATGCCATTGGCGTTCAGGCGGAAAGACAGGAGCACCGCCTTCTTCAGCCACTGGTGCACGGTCCAGCTGCCATCAGCTTCCTTGCTGGCAACGCGCGCCTCACCCCGGTCGAGCAGGTCGAGCGCCGCATCAACGACTTCGCGCACTTCGCCCCGCGTCTCGGTTGAGAGTGTGTCGCGGCCTTCCCAGGCGCGGTCGATTACGTCGGCAAGGGCGTGGGTCATGTCTGGGTCTCCGGAGGACAGGCAGGCTTGAGTGTTTCCAGTGCCGCTTCAAGGAAAGCGGCGAGGTCGCCCGTCACATAGTCGATGTGGCCCAGCCCGTCATCCCCCAGAACGTCCGCAAGGCTTGCAGGACGCGCCTCGATCGGCTCGTGGCTCCAGTCTTTCTCGGAGTGTACGAGCACCGTGGTGAATCCGGCATCCTTGGCTGGCGCGAGATTGCGGGCGAGATCTTCGAAGAAGATGGATTCGTTTGGATCGACATCATGCAGCGCGCTGAACGCGGAATAGGAGGCAGGTCTCGGCTTTGGCGCGTAGGACGCGTCCTCGATGCCGAAGCTCCCATTGAAGATATGGGCCAGGCCCATTTTCTCGGTGACGCGCTCGGCATGGCGCCGTGAGCCATTGGTGTAGACAAATTTGCGGCCCGGCAGCGATTCCAGCGCCGTCCGTAACAGCGGCAGGTCGGGCAGCGGCGACAGGTCTATTTCATGGACGTAGTGCAGGAAATCCGATGGGTCTATTTTATGGACCTCCATCAGGCCGGACAGGGTCGTGCCATGCTCTGCATAGTATTTTTTCTGGACTATGCGGGCATCGGTCCGGGGCAGGTTTAGCAGCCGTGACACGAAATCCGTCATCCGCGTGTCGATTTCGGCAAAGAGATCGCATTCAGCCGGATACAGCGTGTTGTCGAGATCGAACACCCAGTTGCGGACATGCCCGAAACTGCCGAATGGCGTCAGGTGGACGCCGGCATGCCTATCGCTCATTTGTGCTGGCCTTGGCGAAATCGCGCTCGAAGAATTCGAACACTAGTTTGCGGTCGACCGGCGCTGACGTCGCGGCGAACAGGGCAGTGCGATAGGCCGACGCTTCGCAATCGTCGCGGCCGACAATCGCGAATTTCGAGCGCCCGACGCAAAACGCATCCGACGCCTTGGCCAACGTGCGCAGCGTATCGCCATCTTCCATCTCGCCATACACGAAATGGTCCGACCCGCTCAGCGGCCGGTCGATCACGCGTGCACAGCCCCCGGCCTCGAGCATCCACCAGCCCCGGCTTTCCCAGCCTTCGGAGCCGCGCCGCGCAATCGCGCTCCAGATCCGGTTCTTGGTGCGGTTGCACACGGTGAACCCGACGGCGCGGCCGCGCTCCTTGGCGACCTGTTCGAGGAAATCGATCAAGTCGGATTCCGATGTCGTCGCGGGCAGGCCGTTCTTTTTCAGGAATTCAGCGATCGCGGCGCGGGTCTTGTGGCCGATATTGCCGTCGATCACCCCGGAGACGACCCCGGCTTCCTCCAGCAGGCGCTGGATACCGGCGGCCCTTGCCTTGTTGGAATCGTAATTGTCGATCTCGGTGAAGGGCGTGACCCAGCGGGTCCGCCGCGTGATTTCCACGGCCCGGAAACCGCGCGCCTCAAGCCCCATGGCGGCACATTCCGGCGGGCTTTCGAGCGAAAAACTGCCTGTCGGGTCGACGCAGAGGTCTGTATGACCGCCCCATTCGCGCACCCCACCGCGATGGGCAGACGACGTGCGGGCATAGACGAAGTGGAATTTCGGCTGCAGCGGACCTGGCAAAGCGAGCTTGCAGCTGCCCGGTTGCAGCTTGATCCAGCCTTCGACCGTGATGCCGGCGCCTTCGGGCCGGCCAACCGCCGCCTCGATGATATAGCTGGTGCGATTGCACAGCGACCAGCCATCGGCGCTGTCCTGCGCCTGGGCACCGCTGCCAAATGCCATGAACGCGCCAAGCACGCCGAGAAGTCTAAGAAATGAGCGTACCTGCGCCATGTTCTGTGAATAGCTCCATGAGGAGAGCGTGCGGCGCACGCCCATCAAGTATCACAGCCGCCCCGACACCATGATTTACGGAATGCGCGGCAGTTTCAAGCTTGGGAATCATACCACCTGCAGCTGTACCATCTGCGATCAGCCCCGGAATGTCCGCCACCGGGATTTCCCGGATCAGTTTTTTCGCCTTGTCGAGCACCCCGGCCACGTCCGTCAGCAGCAACAGGCGGCTCGCCCCCAGCGCCGCCGCCAAGGCCCCGGCCGCCGTGTCGGCATTGATATTGTAGCGCGCGCCGTCATGGCCGACGCCGACCGGCGCAACGACCGGGATAAGCTGCGAATCATTGCGCAGCATCACGTCCAGCACGGTCGTGTCGATCGCGCTCGGCTCGCCGACAAAGCCGAGATCGAGCACCTGCTCGATATGGCTGTCGGGGTCCTTGGTCGTCTTGGTCGCCTTTTCGGCGCGGATCAGGTTGCCGTCAGAGCCCGACACGCCAACCGCCTTGCCGCCCGCCTGGTTGATCGCCCGCACGATGGATTTGTTGATCGGCCCGGACAGGACCATTTCGACGACTTCCATCGTCTCCTCGTCGGTGACCCGCAGGCCGCCCTTGAATTCGGACACGATGCCCAGCTTTTCCAGCAGTTTGCCGATCTGCGGCCCGCCGCCATGCACGATCACCGGATGGATACCGAGCGCCTTCAGCAGCACGACATCGCGCGCAAACCCCGCCGACAAAGCCGGGTCGACCATGGCATGGCCGCCATATTTGACGACGATTGTCTGGCCCGCATAGCGCTGAATATAGGGCAGCGCCTCGGACAGGGTCTTGGCCGTGAACTGGGCTTGTACAACAGGGTCTGTCATGGGGCGGTGCGCCATCCTTCGCGATCAATGCGTATGGGCCAGCCTCATAAGGCGCTTTTCAGCCCAGTGAAACCCTTCCAATCGGCACGCGACAGATCGGCAGCGTGGCGCTAGGCTGTCAAAAAGACCAACTGGCGGGGAAGACACCATGAAACGCATCCTGACGGGCGCTGGCGCCCTCTTGCTCATCGTCCTGATCGGCGCAGGCATCTATCTCTGGGACCCGCTGCCCGCCAACCCGTCCGCCAGCGTGCTGGCCGCCAATGCCGCCAATTACGACGCTGAAGTGATCCGCGACGAATTCGGCGTGCCGCATATCCATGGGGCCCGCGACACCGACGCCGCCTTCGGCCTCGCCTATGCCCATGCCGAAGATGATTTCGAGACGATCCAGGAAACGGTTGCCGCAGGCCGGGGCGTGATGGCCCATTATCGCGGCAAGGATGCCGCCCCGCTCGACTATATCGTCGCCCTGCTCGGCGTCTGGGACACGATGGACGCGCGCTACGCCGCTGACGTGCCGGATGACGTGAAAGCCATCGCCGAAGCCTATGCCACCGGCCTCAACCTCTACGCCGCCGAAAACCCGAAAGCGACATGGCGCGGCCTCGCGCCCTTCACCGCCGAAGATGTCGTGGCCGGCTTCGTGTTCAAGACGCCCTTCTTCTACGGCCTCGACGAGACGCTGCTGCACCTGTTCGGTGAAGACTATACGCAGGCGATCGCGCTCGACCCGGCAGCAGGCCGCAAGGCCTTCATGATCGGACCGAAGACCATGGCCGAGCGCGGCTCGAACGGCATCGCCGTCTCGGCCAGCCGGGCCGGCGACCATGTCACCCGGCTCGTCATCAATTCCCACCAGCCGCTGTCCGGGCCCGTCGCCTGGTACGAGGCGCAGATCTCGTCCGATGAAGGCCTCGACATTACCGGCGGCATCTTCCCCGGCACACCGGTCATCCTGCACGGCTTCAACGCCAATCTCGGCTGGGCCAATACGGTCAGCGCGCAGGACCTTGTCGACACTTATGTCCTGACCGTGAATCCGGACAATGCGAACCAGTACAAGCTCGATGGCGAATGGGTCGATTTCGCCGAATCCACCGCCACGCTGCACGTCAAACTGGTCGGCCCCTTTGCCCTCAAGGTGAAACGCAAGGTTCTCCGCTCGGCGCATGGGCCGGTCATCGAATCCAAGCACGGCACCTATGCGGTCCGTTTCTCCGGCATGGGCGAAATCCGCCAGCTCGAACAATATTACCGGCTGAACAAGGCCAATGACATGGACGGCTTCATGACTGCCATGTCGCTGAACGCCCTGCCCAGCATCAATTATATCTATGCCGACAAGGATGCGAACGTCGCCTTCATCCACAATGCGCAATACCCGGCCCGCAATGATGATTGGGACTGGTCAGGCGACATGCCGGGCGACCGGTCAGACCTGATCTGGCAGGGCTATCGTCCGTGGAGTGACGTGCCGAAACTGGTCAATCCCGTGTCCGGCCTCGTGTACAATTCCAACAATACGCCCTACAGCGCCACCGACGGCCCGGACAATCTCCGCGCGCAAGACTTCCCCCAGTCCATGGGCCTGCAGACCAACCAGTCGAACCGCTCGCTGCGCATGATCGAACTGACCGACGGCAAGACCCCGATCAATGAGCCGGACCTGCTCGCCCTCAAATTCGACACCGCCTATGCCAAGGGCTCCGAAGCGGCAGAGCTGATTGCAAGGGTGCTCGAAATCGACTGGAGCCAGGAACCGGAAATGGCCGAGGCCGCCCGGCGCCTCGCTGCCTGGGACCGGAAGATGAATGCCGACAGCCGCTATGCAGCTCTCGGCGGCCTGACCGTGCTGCGCGAAGTCACCGCGAAATACACCCACCTGCCCGCCCCGAAGCCGGAAACCGCTTTCCGTGAGGCGGTCGAATGGCTGACCGTCCACCATGGCCGGATCGACCCGGAATGGGGCGAGGTCAACCGGCTCGTGCGCGGCAAGGCCAGCCTGCCGATCAGCGGCGCCGCCGACACGCTGCGCGCCGTCTATCCCGAAGCCATGGGCGATGATGGCGAACTGCACATGACCGCCGGCGACACATGGATCGCACTGGTCGAATGGGACGCATCCGGCCATCAGGCCGCCCGCGTCATCAGCCCCTATGGCAGCGCCACCCTCGACAAGGCCTCACCCCACTATGCCGACCAGGCCCCCCTCTTCGCCGCCGAAGAATGGCGCACCGCCCACCTGACGCATGAGGACGTCGTCGCCAACGCGACGCGGACCTACCATCCAGGGAGGGATTGACCCGGCATCGCCAGCCATAGGCCTGACCGCATTCAGCTCCGGAGGACGGGCATAAGCGGCCGGCTCAAAACCTGGTTTTGACGGTAAACCGCGCATTCAGCGGCGCACCGGGGGAAATGTTGTTGTCATTGTGCGCGGCCGGGAAATAGGCCTCGTCCAGCAGATTCTCGATATTCAGCTGCAGCACCGTGCCGTTGCGCATCGTATAGAAAATGCCGGCATCCACCCTTGTGAAATCGGGCGCCGTGACCGCATTGCTGGCGGACGCGAACTGTTCGTCCTGATAGGTGACGCCAAGACCGATGCCGAGTTGAGATGACACATCATAGCGGTTCCAGAATGAGAACATGTTCGCCGGGACCTGGCCGGCCGTCGATCCGTCTTCAAGCTCCGCATCGAGATAGCTATACCCGATATCCACACGCCAGCGATCGGTTGCCTGGCCGCCAAGCTGGATTTCAAACCCTTGTGTTTCCGACGTCGTGACAAAGCTGTCTTCACCGTCCGCCGTACGTTCGGTTGTATCCCGGTCAAGCTTGAACACGGCCGCCGTCAGGCTGAAGCTGGATTGAATATCCCACTTGATGCCAATCTCCTGGTTATTGAACTCCTCCGGCGCGAGCTGCGAACTTGCATCACTCAATTCCAGGAACTGGTCGCCTGATCGCGGCAGGAAGGATTTGCTGTAGCTCGCATAGGCCGACACATTTTCCATCGGCTTGTAGATGATGCCAAAACGCGGCGAAATCTCCTCATCGGTCCGGCTGAACTGCGCGGTGTTTTGAATGTCATTCACGTCGATTTCGAACCGGTCGAATCGAACCCCGGCAATCAATTTGAAATGCTGACCGAGATCGACCTGGTCCTGGGCATAGAGCGACAGGACCTCGACGTCGGACCGGCGGTTGCGAACCGGATTCGAAAACGCAATGGCAGGCAAGGCCAGCGGGCGGGTGAATACGATCGTGGTCTGATCATCATCGGTGTCGGAAAACACATTGTCGTTGCGCGCGTTGGCCGATTGCTGGTCGGCATATTCGGCCCCGATCAGCAGCGTGTGGGCAAGGCCGCCCGTTGCAAATTCAGAGACCAGGTTCGTCTGCAGGATCAGGTTCTCGCGCGCCGTTTCATCCTGGTACCCGTCAAGGGTGACGGTATTGGCCACGGCGTCGAAGCTCGCCGCATAGATGTTCCGGTACATCTTGTCATAGTCGGCATATTGCAGCGTCGTATTGATCGACAGCGAATCCGAAAAGCGGTGATCCAGGCGCGCTTTGGCGATATTGGCCTGCAGGGTCGTCCGGTTCCGGTCCGCGCTGCCGAAGAAAAATGTGTCATAGCCCGCAAGCGGTGCGCCCGATCCGTCCGACGGGACACCCCGGTCGACAACCCGGTCATCATCGACGAACTCATAGGACAAGAGCAGGCTGGTATCCGGGCTCAACCGGGTGACAAATGTCGGATTGATGGCAAACCGGTCGCCACCGAACTGATCGCGGTGATTATTCAGAGATTCGGCGAACGCATTGATCCGCACGGCCGAGGTCGCACTTATCGCCGTATTGTAATCAATGGCACCCGATATCTCTCCAAACGTATCGGCACTGAGGGACAGGCTGGTAATATCGGCATCAAAATCAGGCCGCTTGGTCGCGCGGTTCACAACCCCGCCACCGCCGCCGCGACCGAAGATCATCGCATTTGATCCGCGCAGGATTTCGACCTGCTCGACATTATACAGTGGTCGGAAGTACTGCACATCATCACGCAAGCCATCGATGAAAAAGTCTGCCGTCGAATTCTGACCGCGTATTGTGATCTGGTCACGGTGGCCTTCGCCCTGGCCAATCGACGCGCCGGGCGTATAACGCAGAACATCGCCAAGATCGGTGAACGCCTGCTCGGCAATCTGGTCGCTCGTCACCACGGACAGGCTTTGCGGCACGTCGATAATCGGCGTTTGCGTCTTGGTGCCACTGAATTTCTCATTGGAAAGGTAGGTGCCATGGACAGCAATCGTGTCCATCACCCGGGTTTCATCCACCTCCCCGCCACCCTCGTCTGCCAGGGCAGGGGAAGCTGTGAGGGCAGACAAGGCCAGGGCACCGGCAGTTAGGAAACGCATGAGACAGCAAGCCTTGTAATTGAGAATGAGTTACATGCGCGCTCATGTCACGATTGAGAATGGCTTGCAAGTATGGTGAGAATGACTTGCATTAATGTCGCAGGGCATGTCCCGGCGGCCGGTGCCATCCGCCCCCTATGCGTACCTTTCCTTACTTCCGCTCGGCATTCACACTGCTAAGCTTAAAAGAAAAATGTTCTGGGAGGGACGCATGGAGCCAACGACAACGCATCTGCCGGCCGTCAACACGGTTGGCCTGACCGCGCCATTCGGCTGGCTCGCTGGCGGCTGGGCCGACTTTCGCAAGGCCCTGTGGCCGTGCCTGGTCTATGGCGCCATCATGGTGGCACTCAGCCTCAGTCTCGCGGTCGCGCTCTATTCTGCGGGCGCGCTGAAATGGCTGTTCGTGCTGGCGGCGGGTTTCATGCTCGTGGCGCCAATGTTCGCCATGGGGCTCTACAAGACGGGCCGCATGCTGGAGCAGGGCGAGCGCCCGCGTCTCGGCGACATCCTGTTCGTGCGCTCTGCCTTCCGGCAAGACCTCATGTATCTCGGGCTCGCGCTGTTCCTCGTCTACTCGTTCTGGGTCGAGGCGTCGCAAATCGTCTATGGCCTGTCGACCTACCGGGTCCACAAGACGCTGCCGGAGTTCGTCAACTTCATGCTGACCGATCCGGACGGCCACTCCATGGTCATGGTCGGCACAGCCATTGGCGGCGTGATCGCCTTCATGGCCTATTCCCTTGTCGTCATTTCCGCGCCGATGCTGCTGAACGAGAAGACGAATGTCTTCATCGCAACGATCACCAGCGTGCGCACGATCGCGCAGAATTTCCTGCCCATGCTGGTCTGGGCCGTGCTGATCGTGATCCTGACCGTGCTCGGCATCGCCACCGGCTTCCTCGGCCTGGTCGTCACCTTCCCCGTCATCGGCCTCGCCAGCTGGCGCGCCTATCGCGAACTCGTCCCATCGTCACACGGCGACATGAACGAGGCCATGTAGGCACGTCATCCCCAAGCGCAGGTCGTTTCAGCTCAAATTCAAGGCATTGCCATCGTGGCCAGAAAGTTACCCGGGTTATCCTCTGTCGAAACGCTCCGTCGAGCGCTATGCTGTTTGAAATCATGGCGGACAGGAAAGCACAGGAAAATTCAATGAGACGAGCCATCAGTTTGATTGCCCTCGTGATTGGCACCGGATGCACCGCGCCCGACCCTCGGAATGAGGCCGCCACGGGCACGAGCGCAGACCAACCACATTCATTCTCGGCAGATGTTTGGGCCGATAACTGGTTTTCGCTGAGTGTGGACGGCGTGCAGGTCGCAGAAGACAGCGTTCCAATCACGACAGAGCGGTCATTCAACGCGGAAAGCTTTACGTTCCCGGCTAAGCGCCCCTTCGTACTCGGACTGATCGCCAAGGATTTCAAAGCCAATGACAGCGGCCTGGAATATATTGGCACACCGCGGCAGCAAATGGGGGATGGCGGAGTCATTCTTCAGGTCTTTGACGAAACAGGGACTCTGGTGGCCGCGACGGACGCAAATTGGAAATGCCTGGTCACGCATCACGCCCCGCTCGATAAATCCTGCGCGCAAGAGCAGAATCCGATTGCCGGTGAAGGCGCTTGCGGTTTTGAAACCTTGCCTGAGCCCGAAGGCTGGAACACGCTGGGCTTTGATGCATCCAGCTGGCCGGACGCAACGGTGCACAGCGCAGCGGACGTGCGTCCAAAGGACGGCTACGACCGTATCGACTGGAACAGCGCGGCCAAGATCATCTGGGGACCGGACCTGGAAACGGACAATACGCTTTTGTGCCGCTTCGTTGTTGAATAGCCCCTGTCAGACCATGTCCCGGGAAACGGAAAACATGAAACGTCCAGCCTTGAAATCAAGCCCCCTTTTTCGCAACGGATTTCCGCTGATAGCCGGAGCGACACTCTTGGTTGCCTGCAGCGCGTCCGACGGGCTGCAAGCCGATCAGCATGATCAGGCGTCCCTGTCTGATCGTCCGGACATGCGCTGTGAGCAGATCAGGAATTCGGTGGTTGAGGCGGGCTTCTCTGACAAGGTCAGCGTCACATGTGATGGCGCGCGCGCGCTCATAGCCTCTGACACCTATCCCGATCATGAAAAAATGACCGGCATTGTCGGAACCAATGAGCAAGTGCCTGTCCCGGCCGATTATGCTGCACCCGTCCCGTTGAACCCCGTCCTTGGCACCAGCCCCGTCACACGCGATGCCGCGCTGGCTGTTGCCGTCAATGGCGTGCCGATTTTTGATTATACCGGCGGCGGCGAGATGACTCAGGCTGATTTGCAGCATCATCAGGCGCAACATGACACGCTGCAGACCAAGCAGCTGGATGCTTGCGGTGGCCATGCCGGGAGAGGCGATGATTACCATTACCATGTCAAACCCGCCTGCATGATTGCAGAAATGAAAAACTCGGGTGATGCGGCAATTATTGGCTGGGCATTTGATGGTTTCCCGATCTTCGGTGACAACAATCCGGATGGATCTGCGATCAAGCCTGGTGATCTGGATATCTGTAACGGGCAACCGGACGGTGTGTATGGCTACCGTTACCATACGTCAGAGGCGGCACCCTATATCGTACAATGCCTGATGGGCGAGGTTGCGGATATCCGTGACTTGCCGCGTGTTGCGCCGCTCCAGCCCGCCGGAGGCGGACCGGGTCTCGCTCCCGGACGCCCCCCGAGTGGCGGCGTGGACAACCTTGTTTTCACCGAGCATGACGATGGCCGGCGAACAATGGAATACAGCTATCAAGGGCAAGATTATTACATGAACTACAGCCCGGCTGACGAGGACGGATGTTACGTGTTTGAAACCAGAACGGTCACCAATCAGGGTGACGTCAAAACCGGAACGTATTGCAGGTAACAGGAAGCGTCTCGCCTTTGCGGCCTGCGTTCCGGCAAGACCTCATATATCCCGGCCTCGGCAGCTGGCGCGCCTATTTCAGGTCGTTCGGCTCTCGCATCTTCAGGAAGTCGTCAGCTCCCAGCGCTTCGGGCAAGGCCAGGACATAGACGACCTTGTCCTTGACCGGGCCTTCCGCATGCAGGGTCCGGGCCGGCACGACCACTTTATCGCCAGCGCTGACCTTTGTGCGAACACCCGAGACGGCGTCCAGAAAGTCAGTCTCGCCCTCCATGATATAGGCGTGCACCTCCTCGGAGTGCCAATGTGGCTCCAGCCCTGGAGACGGCGGGGAAACAAATGTTGTCGGCCATGTCCCGTTCCGTTTCACGTCGTCCATGACCTCGGAAAGCGAAGAGAAGTAACCCTGGAAGAATTGAAGTGACATGCGGTCTGGTCCTTAGCATTGCAGGCCTGAATATGGATCGTGCGGAGTTTGAGATAAACCTAGCGAAGCGCATCACCTTGATGCAGAATGCGCATCATGCAACTGGCGGCGCTCAGAACCTTTTCCGATGTCATGAAGCTTGGCAGTTTCGCCAGCGCGGCGCGCTATCGCGATGTCGATCCTTCGTCTGTCTCGCGCGCGATTTCCGGGCTTGAAGAAGAGCTGGGCTTCAGGCTCTTTCAACGCAATCGGCGAAAACTGGCCCCCACCGAAGCAGGCCTGACCTATTTTGGGCAAATCAGGAACCTGATTGAAGACCTCGATCATGCGCATCAGAAAGCGCGCGATGTAGCGACAGAGCCGCAAGGCCTGCTTCGTATCACGGCATGCACATCGCTCGGCCAGCGCGTGATTGCCCCCCTGCTTCAGAAATTCATGGACCGCTATCCGGCACTTTCGCTGGAATTGGTTCTGACCGACTCCCAGATCGATCTGGTGGCTGATCAAATCGATCTGGCAATCCGTTTTGGTCCCAAACCCGGAGGGGATGTCAGCGCGACCAGGCTTGCGCCGCGAACATTTAAGGTCTGTGCCAGCCCGTCCTACATCCAGCGCGCTGGCGGGATGATGCATCCTGAAGAATTGTCCGAGCGCGAATGCGTGCTTTTTCCGTTGCCGGGATACCGGACGCACTGGCTTTTCCGCGACGCTGGCGGGCGCGAGTTCGACGTCCCCGTTCAAGGGCGGCTGCTGGTGTCTCACGGATTGACGATGACGCAATGCGCATTGTCAGGATTGGGGCCAACATTGCTCCCCGACTGGCTGTGCCAGCCAGAGCTTCAGGCCGGAGACCTGGTAGATTTGTTTCCCGAATTCGAGTGCGCCGCAACCGAGTTCGATACCGCAGCCTGGATGGTTCATCCCTCACGCAAATATGTGCCCAACAAGGTAGACGCCTTCATGCAGTTTTTGCGCGCGGAATTCTGACGGCACATCACATCATTGAGGCTTTCTCGCCGTCCGGCTCGGGGGCACAGGCCGCCACTTATCCGCCTCCTCCCGCACCCGGTGTATAATGCGCCGCGATGTTCAGCCTCATCACCCCCATGCCGGGCCTGCCCTGGTACCTGCTGCCGATCTGGCCGCTGGTTTTCTGGCGCATCCAGCGTTTGAGAAAATGGTTCCGCGCGGCGGGCGGCCCCGGCTCGCAAATGCTCTGGGGTGTGATGTGGAATGGGCGCGTCGTGGTGATCCAACTCTCGGATGATCTGTCCGGGCCGCATCCGTGTACTTTTCGTGCACCCGTATCGGGAAGGCTGAGGCTGGCGCTGATAGATACCCCAACTCCGTGTCCCCGGCGAACGCCGGGGCTGCGAAGGGATAAGCAATCGCATTGCGATTGCCCCGCAGCAGGCCCAAGCGCAAGCGCAGGGCTGGTCCGGTTCAGCCCCATTCCCGACACCTGACCCGAAGGTCGATCTCAAAAAATCCGCGAGACACCCCAAGCGCCCTCACAGGCGCCGCACGTGCAGCCCTAAAGCAGCGCGGCGATTTCGGCGCGCAGTTCGGGCATGCCCCAGCCTTTTTCAGCCGAGGTCACGATCGTCAGCGGGTGCGCCGCGCCGTGCTTTTTCAGCTTGGTCTCGATATCGGCCTGCAGCGAGTCGACCTCGCCCTTGGCCAGCTTGTCGACCTTGGTCAGCAGGATCTGGTAGGTCACCGCCGAGCCGTCGAGCATGGCCATGACCTCTTCGTCCGTATCCATCAGGCCGCGACGCGCATCGACCAGCAAGAAGACACGGCGCAGGGACGGGCGTCCGCGCAGGTAGGACCGCGTCAGCTTCATCCAGGCATCGGCCTGTGTCCGGCTGACCTTGGCATAGCCAAAGCCCGGCAGGTCGACGAGGTAGAGCTGGCCGGGGCCGACATCGAAATAGTTGAGTTCGCGCGTGCGGCCAGGTTCGGACGAGCTCCGCGCCAGCTTGTTGCGGTTGGTCAGCGCATTGATCAGGCTCGACTTGCCGACATTCGACCGGCCGGCAAAGCAGACCTCGGTCCGGTCGGCAGGCGGCAGGCCTTTGAGATCGACCACGCCCATGACGAAGTCGACCGGGCCGGCGAACAAGAGCCGCCCGGTTTCAATCTGGTCTTCACTGGGCGCCGGGCGCGTGTCCATGGATCAGTCCGCCGGTTCTTTTTCACGCCCGAGCAGGCGCGAGATCGTCTTGCCGAGTTCGGTATCGACCCCGTTGCGGCGCATGATGAAATATTGCTGCGCGAAGGACAGGATATTGCTCCACACCCAGTACATCACGAGGCCGGCCGCAAAGCCGCCGAACACGAACGTGAATACGATCGGCATCGCGCGGATCACCATTTTCTGCGTCGGATCCGTCGGCGCCGGGCTGAGGCTCTGCAGGGCAGCCATCGTGACACCATAGAGCAGCGGCAGGATGCCGATCCCGATCACGACACCAATCACCGGGATCGCCTTGATGTCGGACGCCGCCCAGGGCAGCAGGCCGAACAGGTTGCCGATCGCGGTCGGGTCCGGTGCCGAGAGGTCTTTCAGGAACAGGAACGGCGTGTGGCGCATTTCCAGCGTCACATAGAGCGTCTTGTAGAGCGCATAGAAGATCGGGATGGTGAACAGGATCGGGACACAGCCGCCAACCGGGTTGGCGCCTTCCTGCTTGTACAGCTTCATGATTTCCTGCTGCTTGCGCTGGGGATCGGCGGCAAAGCGCTCATTCAGCTCCTTCATCGGTTCCTGCAGTTTCTTCATCTTCGCCATCGACTTGTAGCTCTGGTTGAACAGCGGCACGAGCGGCAGCTTGATCAGGACCGTGAAGGCGAGGATGGCCCAGCCAAAGCCGCCGACCACGCCGGACAGCCATTCCAGGGCATAGAAGAACGGTTTGGTCAGGAAGAAGGCCCAGCCCCAGTCGATGGCATCGACCATGCGCGGGATGCCTTCCATGTTCTGGTAGTCCTGCAGCACTTCGAAGCGCTTGGCGCCGGCGAAGATACGGTTCTGGGTCGTCTGGCTCGCGCCCGGCGCAAGGGTGAAGGCCTCACTCTCGGTGCGCACTTCCAGCGGGCCGTCAGTGGCAATCGACTTCTTGTTGACGATCCCGTTGAACGGCCGGTCCTGCTGCGGCACCAGCGCGCCCAGCCAGTATTTGTCCGTCAGGCCCCACCAGCCGCCTTCGGTCGACGGGAACGTGCCTGCATCCGTTTCCCCGTCAATATTCTTGAGGGCCAGGAGCGGCTTGTATTTCTTCATCCGCAACTCGCCGTCAACGACGCCCATCAGGCCCATATGGGCCAGGCCGCTGGCGGTCGCCGAGCCGGGGTCGGTCGCTTCGAGGAAGCCCTTATAATCACCATGGCGCTCAACCGAGCCGATGGCGCGAACCGAACGCTCGGTATCGCCGGTATTTGTCAGCGTATCCTCGAACGAGAACATGTAATTGTCATCGACTGAAACCGTCCGGTCGATGGTCAGGCCCGGCGTTTCAAGCCGCAGCTTGATCGGCGAGGACGAGGTCAGCTTTCCCAGGCCGACCTGGACCCAAGGCGAATTCCGGCCCGCAACCAGCGACGTGCCGTCTGCCCAGTAATAGGTCGCGAAATATCCGTACTCACTCGCTTCCGGGCGGAACAGGCGTATTTCCTGCGTCTTTTCCACGGTCAGGTAGTGTTTGCGCAGGCTGAGATCGTCGATCCGCGACCCGGCAAGGCGGATCGACCCATCAACGGATTCGCCATCAAACTTGACCCGGCCCGGCCCGGAAATCGCTTCTTCGACTGTCTTTGTCGCCGCAATCGCCGGAACATTGCTCAACTCGCTCGCGCTCATGCCGGTCTGTTCATCGGCTGTGATCACAGCCTGCTGGGCCTCAAAGCGTTTTTGCGCCGGCTCCATGAAGACTTTCTGGTAGCCGAACACGAAGGCAACCATCAACGCCATCGCGATCAGGAAATTGCGCTGGTCTTGCTTTTCCATGGAATTTTGTCCCGGAGGTTTCTGGGCGCCAACTCGCAAATCGAGGCGGCACGGTCAATCAGCGGCGAGGCTTATCAGCGCGCTTTCCATATCGTCAAGCAAACGCGTCCACGCAATGTCAGCGGTGACGTCCCGCGCGATGAAAACATAGTCAGTTCCGGGGCGCCCCAGCCGGGGCAGCAACAGGCGGGCGGCTTCCCGCAACCGGCGCTTGGCCCGGTTGCGAACGACCGCATTGCCAACCTTCTTGGTGGCCGTGAAGCCCGCGCCGACATGGCTGCCGGGGGCATCGCCCGTGCGCTGCCTCGCCTGAACCACAAGGCATTTGCGCCGTTCGGCCTTGCCGCTGCGGACAAAAAGGAATTGAGGCCGCTTCGCCAGGCGAACGACCTCAATCGGACTGTCTTGATTGTCTTGCGGCATCTGCAGCTCCCGGCCTTTCAGGCTGGGGGAAACATGTCTCGCCTTAAGCGGACAGTTCCTTGCGGCCTTTTGCCCGGCGGCGCGCCAGAACCTTGCGGCCATTCTTGGTCGCCATGCGAAGGCGGAATCCATGGGTACGCTTGCGGCGCAGGTTGCTCGGCTGGAATGTACGTTTCATGGTTCTGCTCTAAGGCTGATGTGTCTCGGAAAGAGGGGCCAATACAGGCCACAGGCACCAAGGTCAAGGCGGGCAAGCACAGTCTGGCCCGGCCAAACCACATATTTTTCCGTTGCATGGGCCCCGCCTCGCGCGTCGCCGCCCGCTGTCTCTTTACACGACGGGAGAGTCTTGCTCAATCTGCGTCCGGGACGGGCAGCCAGATTCGAAGGATATTCATGCGATTCCTGCGCCCTGCCCTGCTTTGCCTGCTCGCCGCGACCGCGCTGCAGGCGACCTTCGCCCAGACCATCGACTATGACCGGCTCGACCAGCGCCTGACCCGGCTCGCCGCCGAAGAGGAGATGGTCGGCCTCGCTGTGGCGGTGATCGAAGACGGCGAAATCCGCTTTGCAAAGGGATACGGCGTCACCGCCATCGGCGGCGCGCCCGTCACGGACGAAACCGTGTTCCGCTGGGCCTCCCTGTCAAAGGGCGTTGCCGCCAGCCAGATCGCCATCCTGGCCGGAGAGGCACGGCTCAACCTCTCTGACACGGTGGCGAAATTCAAAACCTCACTCCGCCTGCCCGGCGGCGGCGAGACGCGGGCAACGCTGGAAGACGTTCTCTCCCACCGGCTCGGCATCGTCTCCAACGCCTATGACACGACGCTGGAGGATGGCCGCGACCCGGTCCAGATCCGCGAGAGCCTGCGCAAGCTCAAACCGATCTGCGCAATCGGCGAATGTCACACCTACCAGAACGTCGCTTTCGACACGGTGGCGGAAGTCGTCGAACAGGTGACGCAGTCAAAATATGCCGATGCCATTGATGAATCGCTGTTCAAGCCGCTCGGCATGGTGACTGCCAGTATTGGCCGGGTCGGTCTTGAAACCTCGCCGTCCTGGGCCCGGCCCTATACCAAGCGGCAAAAGGATTCCGGCCCGCCCCGTCCCAAGACCGTCAATGATGACTATTACCGCGTACCGGCAGCGGGCGGCGTCAACGGGTCGATCCGCGACCTCGCGCTCTATGCCCGCGCGCAGATGGGGCTCGTGCCGGACGTGCTCAGCGATACTGCGCTGGAGATGATGCAGACCCCGCGCATCTATACGAGCCGCGAGCAGTCCGGCCTCTCACGCCGCTACAAGGGCCATATGCGCGATGCCCGCTACGCCCTTGGCTGGCGCGTCTACAAATATGGCGACGCTGGCACCCGCGTCGTCGGCCACCGCGGCGCCGTTGAAGGCTACCGGTCACTGATCCTGTTCGACCCGGAGCGCGATACCGGCGTCGTGGCCCTCTGGAATTCAAGCTCGCGCCTGCCCGTCGGCATTGAGTTCGAAGTCATGGACATGGCCTACAACCTGCCGCCACAGGACTGGATGGAACTCGACGCGAATTCCACCGGCGGCGGCAAATAGGACCAATCGGTCAGGCCTTCTCTTCGGGCGCCATCTTTTCCAGCCACCAATGATTGTATTGCCAGATCGCCTTTTCCAGCGGCGACAGGCGGCCCTGACGCGTCATCGGGGCGTTCAGCCCTTTCCAGACCGTGTCATTCGCCCCGATATCCTCCTGATGGATCGCGTCGACCATGTGGCTTATCTCGTCGGCGATCTGATCGAATCCCTCGAACGCGGCATACGCGCCGGGGACACAGATGTGGATTTTCAGCTTCATCCTGCCCGCCGATTCCGGAAACACCTGGTACCAGGTCACGACGCTGCCCTGAATGCCCAGCAGGAAATGCGGGTAAAGCGCGCTGGCGAACAGGTCGCGCGCCTGCCAGTCCTCAAGGCCCTCAACCGGCGGCAGGCCGGGGGGCAGTTCATCATGGGCGGCTGGCATGTGAAGGATGGACCAGGGCCCGTCATTGTCGGGCACGCGGGAATCGCGCGCATGATAGGCGGGCTCGAAGGTTTCCGGGTGGACGCCGATATGGTGGTAGGCTTCCATGAAATTCTCGACGAGGACTTTCCAGTTCCAGTCGCTGTCATATTCAAGCGTCCGCACGACGGCCATGTCCGGGAGCCTGAACTTCTCGAAATAGGTCTCGAAGGTCTTGACCTGCGGCGCGAAGGGCGCGGCATCGGGATCGAAATTGGCGAGGATGAATCCCTGCCAGACTTCGGTGCGCACCTGCGGCAGCCGGCAATCTGGTTCTGAGAAGTTATCCGCGCCGTCCATCAGGGGCGCGCGGATGAGTTGGCCCGCCGTGTCATAGCTCCAGGAATGATACGGGCAGGTGAACAGTTTCCGGTTGCCACTGCCTTCGGCAACCTGCGCCGCGCGGTGCAGGCAGGTACGGGACATGACCCGGATCTCGCCGTCCTGACCATGCACGATCATGACGGGCTGGCCCAGCAGGTCCATCGACAGGAAGTCACCCGGTGTCGCCACCTGGTCGACTCGCGCCAGCGGCAGCCAGCTCTTGCGGAAAATCCGCTCTGTTTCCCGTTCGAAGACGTCACCCCGGATATAGGCCGCTGGCGGCAGGGTTTCGGCCTCCGACAGGGGGCGTGAAACCCGGTCGATTTCGTCGGCGCTGAGGCCCGGCAATTCTTGCGTCATGAAATTCCTCCCGGAGCAAAGTTGACACATGCGTCATCTTTTGTCGACCACGCGACAGTCAACCTGGGGCACCCCTCGACAAAAGATGACACGTGTGTCACTTTTTAATCGCACTTGGAGAACACGGCATGATATTTGTCATCAAGACCATCTTCAATTTCGGCGCGCTCGTGTTTGCATTCGGCTTCATTGCGCCTCTGACAATGCAGATCATCACCCGCGCCGGGATTGACCTGCCCTACGGCCTGACGCCGCTGATGGCTGGCCTCATTCTGGCAGCCGTCTGGGGCGGCGTCGCCCAGTATCGGGGGCGCTGGATATGACTGACGCGCCGCAAATCTCATCCGAGCCTGACCTGATGCGCCGCGAGCGCGAGATCGCCCGGCGCCATATCGGCAAGTTCCCGTGGCTGTCCGTGACGTGGGCGTTCGTGAATCTCGCGGTCTGGCTGTCACTCTGGCCGCTGGTCCTCACCGGCACGCTGTCTGTCTGGATCGCGTTCCCGATTGCCACCCTGAACGTGATGCTCTGCTACCTGCCCTCTCACGAGGCCCAGCACGACATCATCGCCCGGCCCGGCGACAGGCTGCGCTGGCTCAACGAACTGGTTGGCCATGTCTCGACCATCCCGCTTGTCCTGCCCTATCGGGTCGCCCGCCTGACCCACCTCGAGCACCATAAGCACACCAACGACCCGGACCTCGACCCTGACTATGGCACCCATGCCTCCGGTCCGCTCGCGGCCATCTGGAACAGTATCCAGAAGCGCCAGCCCGGCTCGGAAGGCGGGCCGAATGCCTATGCGGCTGCCCTGCAGCGCCTCGGCCGCGAGGACGTGATGCTCGAAGCCGTCCTCTCGACGCTCGTCTTCTACGTCATCCTGTTCGTGCTGGCGTGGAGCGGTTTTGCCATCGAGGCGGCGCTGCTCTGGTGGCTGCCGCGCCATATCGGCCAGACTTACATTGTCTACTATCTCAGCTGGGCACCGCACCATCCCGCCGATGAGAAGGGCCGCTATCGCAATACACGGGGCTTCCGCGCCGCCTTGGGGAATATCGCGTCGATGGGCATGCAGTATCATATCGTCCACCACCTGCACCCGCGCATCCCGCTGATCCGCACGCCGCGAGCCTTCCATGAGATGCGCGATGTGCTGGAGGCGCGCGACTGCCGGCTTGACGGCATCTAGGTTCACGCCGCCGATCACGGGCGTTTGATCGCCCCTGCCACAAGCGTTACGGGCATGTATCGCGCTGACAGGCTATGTGTAGGTCTTCAACCGAGGACCCGCATCCATGCCGCTATCCAGAGTCTTGCTCGCCGCTGCGCTGATGGCGATGCCGCTTGCCCTGCCTGCGCAGGCAAGGGATGTAGCGTCCGGCATCACGGAAGACGCAAGCATGGCCAAGGCCCAGCACGCTCAATGGACCCGCCTCCTGGCAAAATACGTCCACACATCAAACGATGGCGTTCACCGGGTCGACTATGGCGCCCTGAAAGCCAATGCCGCCGATCGCGCCGCGCTTGACGCCTATATTTCCAGGTTCGCCGACATGGACCTCTCCGGCACCAATGACGCCGCATTCGCCGCGTGGGCCAATCTCTACAATGCCGTGACAGTTCGCTACATCGTGGAAAAATACCCGCTCGGCTCGATCAAGGACGGCTATTTCTTCGGCGGGCCATGGAAAAATATCACGGTTGCCGTCGGTGGACGGAACGTTTCTCTCGACACGATCGAGCACAAGATCCTGCGACCGAAATTCAATGATCCGCGGGTTCACTATGCCATCAATTGCGCCGCGCTCAGCTGCCCGAACCTGATGGCCAAGGCCTGGGAGCCTGCGACGCTGGATGCCGATCTCGACGCCGCCGCCCGCGCCTATGTCAACAATTCGCGCGGCGTGAGTGTGACCGACAGGGGCCTTGTCCTCTCATCCATCTATGACTGGTTTGCCGCCGATTTCGGCGGTTCGAAACAAGCCGTCATCGACCATTTGCTGAAATACGCCGATACTGGCCTCGCCAAGCAGATCCAGGCCAATCCGAAGATCCGCTCCTATGATTATGACTGGTCCCTCAATGACACCGAATGATACCCCGGCGCCCAAGCCAACCCCGCTCGCGATTCGCCTCTGGCCGCTCTACGTCATCGCCGGCGGAATTTTCGCCGCATGGGCCCTCGGCCTGTTCGACTATCTCTCGCTCGAGACGCTCCGCACCCAGCAGGACGCCTTGCGCGGTTTCGTCAGCGAACACCTTTTCTTGGCCGTCGCCGCCTATATCCTCATCTATGCCGCCGCGACCCTGTTCATGGTACCGGGCGCACTCTGGATCACGATTGCCGGCGGCTTCCTGTTTGGCCTGATCGGCGGGACCCCGGCAACGATCATCGGCGCGACCCTCGGTGCCAGCCTCCTGTTCTTCGCCGCGCGCACATCAGTCGGCACAGCGCTACACGAGCGGGCCGGACCCTTTGTCAAGAAGATGGAGCGCGGCTTCCAGGAGGATGCTTTCTCCTACATGTTCGCCCTGCGGTTCCTGCCGATTGTCCCGTTCCCGGTCGCCAATATCGCACCGGCCATCCTTGGGGCGAAGTATCGCGACTATGCGATCACCACCGCCTTTGGCATCATTCCCGGCGTGCTCGCCTATACGTGGATCGGCGCGGGCCTCGGCGCGACCTTTGCCGCAGGCGAGGATCCGAACATTGCCAGTATCGCGAAAAACATGGTGCCGGCCTTCGCCGCTCTCGGCGTGGTGTCGCTGCTGCCGGTCGCATACAAGAAGCTCTTCGCTAAAAAAGCTGCCAAGCTGGAAGGTGCAAGCTGATGCACGATACGAAACTCCCGATCACCGATTACAAGGCCGACCTCGTTGTCATCGGCGCAGGTTCCGGCGGCCTGTCCGCCGCAGCAGGCGCGGCCATGTTCGGCCTCAAGGTCGTGCTCTACGAAAAGCACGAAATGGGCGGCGATTGCCTCAATTATGGCTGCGTGCCGTCAAAGGCCCTGCTCAGCGCCGCGAAGGCCGCACAATCGGCCCGCGATGCCGGCAAGTTTGGCGTGAACGTCGCCGCACCGACGACTGACTGGACTGCCGTAAAGGCGCATGTCCGCCACGCGATTGATACGATTGCACCCGTCGACAGCCAGGAACGGTTCGAAGGCCTCGGTGTCACTGTCATCCGCGAAGCGGCCAGCTTCGCCGATCCGGATACGATCATCTCCGCCACGACCCGCACACGGGCCCGGCGCATTGTCGTTGCCACCGGCTCGACCGCCTTCATCCCACCCATCGAAGGTTTGGCAGACGCCCCCTACCTGACCAATGAAACTATTTTCTCGATGCCCGACTTTCCGGAACACCTGGTCATTCTCGGCGGTGGCCCCATCGGCATGGAAATGGCGCAGGCCTTTACCCGGCTCGGTGCGAAAACCACCGTCATCGAAATGGGCAGCGCGCTCGGCAAGTCCGATCCGGCCCATGCCGCCGTAGCCATTGGCGCCCTGCGTGACGAGGGCGTGACCCTTCTTGAAGGCCACAAGGCCGTGCGCGTCTCGTCCGACGCCGGACGCATCAAGGTTCATGCCGAACACGAAGGCGATACCAAGGTGATCGAAGGTAGCCACCTGCTCGTCGCCGTGGGCCGTCGCACCATGCTGGACGGGCTGGACCTCGAAGCAGGCAAGGTCGATTCCGACCGCAAGAGCCTGATCGTCGGCGACAATCTCCGCTCGCGCAGCAATGCGCGCGTCTGGGCCCTCGGCGATGCCGCTGGCCGTGAACAATTCACCCATGTCGCCGGTTGGCATGCGTCGGTCTTTGCCCGCCGCGCCTTCTTCAAGCAGGGCACCAAGGCCGATAGCCTGCCGATACCAGCTGTAACCTACACCTCGCCGGAAGTCGCCCAGGTCGGCCTGACCGAAGCCGAGGCGCGTGAAAAGCATGGCGACGATGTCGCAACCTCCTCCTTTCCGTTCCACGAAAACGACCGCGCGATTGCCGAAGGCAAGACCCTCGGCGAAGCCAAGCTCGTCATTCGCAAGGGCGCGATTCTCGGCGCATCGATTGTCGGAGAAGGCGCCGGTGACATCTTGCAGCTCGTCAGCGTCGCGATGTCGAACGGGCTCAAGGTGAAAGACCTGACCAATTTCATCTCGCCCTATCCGACGCGGGCGGAAATCGTGAAGCGCGCGGCCTCGGCCCACTTCACCGAAGCCCTCACCGGCAAGTCAGCCCGGCGTCTTGTCGGCTTGCTCCAGCGCATCCCGTAAGCTAGTTCAGCGCGGGTGAGTGACGAGACCCGGACCGCCCTTGCACGCGACCTGCCCGCACCTGCGCTCTCGCGCTGGTTCGAAAGCCTGTCCTTTCGCCTGTTCGCGCTGACAATCGCCTCGATCCTGTTGGTTGAAGGCCTGATCTTTGTGCCGAGCGCATCGGGCTTTCGCAATGCCTGGCTCCAGGAACGCGTTCAGGCAGCCCGGACAGCAGCCCTGGCGCTGGATGCAGCACCCTCGCGCAGCGTGTCCAACGATCTCTCCGACGAACTCCTGATGAGCGCCGAAGTGCTCGCCGTGACGGAAATCGAGGACGACATGCGCGTCCAGCTCCTGCCGGCACAGCAGGCGATCAACGGCCAGATGCACGAGATCGACCTGCGCGAATCGACCATGGTCAGCCGCTCGTTTGCCGCGATGGGTTCATTCTTTGCGCCTGACGACCGCATCCTGGTCATCCACGGCGAAGGGTCGGCGCCGGGCCGTGTCATGGAAATCGTCGTGCCGCAGGCGCCCCTCAAGACCGCCATGCTCGCCTTTGCCCGCCGGATCGCAGCACTCTCCCTGCTGATCGCCTTTGTCGCCGCCACGATCATCTATGTCATGCTGCACTTCCTCGTCGTGCGTCCGATGCGGCGGGTCACGCTAAGCGCCGAGCAATTCCGCGACGATCCGGGCGCCTGGACACGGCGCCTGCCACCGACGAGCCGGCGTGACGAGATCGGCCGGGCCCAGAACGCCCTCGCCGACATGGAAGACACGGTGGCGACGAGTTTCCGCAACCGCGCCCACCTTGCCGAGCTCGGCACGGCGGTGGCCAAGATCAACCATGACCTGCGCAATTCACTCGCCTCTGCCCAGCTCGTCTCCGATGTGCTGGCGCGCTCGGAAGACCCGCGTGTCCAGAAGGCCGCGCCGCGCCTCGAGCGCGCGCTTGAGCGGGCAATCAGCCTCGCGACCCAAACACTCGACTATGGCAAGGCGACGCCGCAGGCCGCGCGGATGGAACCGGTCTCGCTCCAATCCGCACTCGACGAATCCGCCGCAGAAGCGCTCGCGACCCATCCGGGCGTCGACTGGGACAACAGAGTACCCGCCAATGTCCAAGTGAACGCCGACCCGGACCACCTGCACCGCATCACCAGCAATCTCATCCGCAACGCGGCCGAAGCCATGGCATCGCAAGCCGAGGGCGGATCACGCATCATCGCAACCCTGACGCCTCAGGGCCTCGACCTGGCCGATACCGGTCCCGGCCTGCCGAACTCGGCCCGTGAAAACCTGTTCAAGCCCTTTGCCGGTAGTTCGCGCAGCAGCGGCACGGGCCTCGGCCTCGTGATTGCCCGCGAACTCGCGCAAGGCATGGGCGGCAACCTTGTGCTCGCCAGCACCGGTCCCGACGGCACGGTGTTCCGGCTCAGCCTGCCGGGGCTGGGTGCGTGAGCGCCTACGCGCCGCCGCAAGGTAAGGTCTGCTATATCCATACCGATCCCGACATGATCGTCATCGACAAGCCGACCGAACTGCTTTCCGTACCCGGACGTGGACCGGAAAAGGCCGACTGCGCGATAACGCGCGTGCAGGCCGACCATCCCGAGGCGCTGACAATTCACCGGCTCGACATGTCGACCAGCGGCCTGCTGGTCTTTGCGCGGTCGAAAGAGGCCCAGCGCCGTTTGGCGATCCAGTTCGAGAAAGGCGTGATCGCCAAGTCCTATATCGCGAATGTCTGGGGTGCGCCCGCTCCTGTTTCCGGCGTGATCGACCTGCCGCTCGGCCAGGACTGGCCCAACCGTCCGCGCCAGAAAGTCGACCATGACGCAGGAAAGCCAAGCCGGACGGAATACGACACCATTGGCATGCACGACCACGGCGTCCGGCTCGCGCTAACCCCGCTGACCGGTCGCACCCACCAGCTGCGCCTGCATCTGGCCGCCATCGGCCACCCGATCCTCGGCGATGATATCTATGCCCATGCCGACGCCCTGGCAGCAGCGTACCGCCTGCATTTGCACGCCACACGGCTCGAACTGATCCATCCCACCAGCAATGAACGCCTCCGGTTTGAAAGCGCCTGTCCATTCTGACCTGTCATCGGTCTTGACCCGGCCAGCATCCTTATATATCGTTTCTCGATAATAAGGAGTTCCGCCATGCACGCAGAAATCGTCCGCCTGCCGCGACATAATGTCGACATCAAGATCGTGTCGGGCGACCGCATGCACGTGCTGCAATGGCGCCGGAACCTGCTCTGGGACGAAGTCCTGCTCAACGGCTCCCGCCAGGCCGCCAGCCACGGCCTATGGGGCCGCGAAAACGTCTACGGACTGGTATTCGGCCGCGACCTTGACGGTTCCGGCGGCGAGCAGGTCATGTTGCTGATCGATCCCGGCGTCAGCTATTCGAACTGGTCGGGCAACGAGCAGCGCCTGAAAGGTGTCCGCCTTGAAGGCAAGGACGGCCCACTTGTCTCCTATGGGACGCTTGACCCCAAATCGCTCGAAAAGCCTGCAACCTTCTCCGACTGGATGAAGAAGACGATGGGCATCGAATGGGGCATGGGGTCAGACCGCCCCAACTAGGTCAGCTTTCCGGAACGAGCCGCACTTCGGTCTTGCGGTTGAGCGGCTCATCGGCGCCACTGGCCGTCACCGCATCCTGTTCGCCATACGCAACAAGGTGCACGCGCTCGGCATCCACGCCGCGCGTCTTCAGGGCCTCAAGCACGGCTTCCGCCCGCGCCGCGGAAATGACCTGGTTCGTCACCGCGTCTCCGCTGGCATCGGCGTGCCCCCTGATCTCCATCTTGTAGAGATCGCAGCGCGCATAGGAATCAGACACCGCATCGACCACAGCGTCGGATTCCTCCGACAGGGCGCTCATGCCTTCCTCGAAATAGATGGCGAAACGTTCTTCCGAACAATCCGGCGCGACAGCCATGCTGTCTTCGGCAACCGACGTGGTCGGCGGAACCGGGCGCGACACACACGCGGCCAGCAATAGTGGCGCAAACAGGTAAAGAGCGATTTTCATGATAGCCTCCAGCAACTTGGTTCAATCCCCCATGGACCGATTTGTTCCCGCCTAGAGTCTTTTCTTTGTCCGGCCTTCATGGGCCCGCGCCATTGCAGGCTGTTCCGGCCAGTCATGTTTGGGATATCGCCCGCGCATATCCTTCGCCATGTCGCGATAGCCATTGTCCCAGAAGCGCGGCAGGTCCTGTGTCGTGGCGGCTGGTTTCATGCCCGGCGACAGCAGCTCGACCGTCACCGGCACCCGGCCCGAAGCAATCGATGGATGGGTCGCCAACCCGTAAAAGGCCTGCGCCCGCGCTGAGACAAGCGGCGCACGCGGATCGACATAGTCGACCGATGCCGCCTGTCCGGATGGCAGCGTTAGCGACCGGGGTGCATATAGCCGCAACGCATCCTGCAATTGCCAGTCGAATGAATCGACAAGCGCATCGCGCACATTGCCGTCGCTTGGCACGCGCGCGCCCTGCCGCTTCAGCAGCGGCATCAGCCAGTCTGCCGCGCTGTCGCGCAGCCCGGTTTTTGTAATACCTGTCGGCTCCATCAGCCCGGCGCGCTCAAGCACGCCGACACGCCCGAGCGTCTCGTCCACGACATGGCCTGCGCCAATGGCGTCAAAGCCCTCCGCCATCACGGCATCCAGCATCGCCTTTGCCGCCACTTTCGGGGCCGGCTTCGGCAGGGGCGCTTCCGACAGGATAATCGCGCCCATGGCCCTGACACGGCGGGCGGCAAACCGCGCCGTCTTCGGATCAAAGTCCGCGCGTTCTTCGATTGTCACGCCGCCCCAGGCCAGGGCGTCCGCTTCGCTGAGCGGCGCGGCCAGCGTGATCCGGGCCTGCCCGCTTGCCCCGCCCAGGTCCGCCACGACCAGCCATTCGGATTTGGCGAGACTGTCCGTCTCCGGCAGGCTGGCGGCCCGGCCAGAGGCCATCAGGTAAACACCTGCGCTGCCGGGCCGGGCCCGCGCAATCTGGTCCGGCCAGGCCTCCGATAGCAAGCGCGCAACATCTCCCTGTGGCGCAGCCCCCTTGCCCCATGCCTTTGCCTGTTGCTGCAAGGTCCGCGCACGCGGAGACCTGTCGGTCCGGAAGCGTGCCAGCCGGTCGCGAATGTCGGCAGAATTGCCGCCAATCCCGCGCTCCCCGGCCAGCGCCGCAAGCTCCGCAGCCAGCGCCCGCTCCCCCGGCGTCCCGG
>NZ_JBBKXE010000149.1:0-12271 GCF_037969335.1 Hyphomonas sp.
GTGAGGGCAACATCGCGAGGCGAGCCTGTTCGGCGCGCAAGCCGGCCGCGGCGATGCGGGCTTCAGCGGCGGCAATGTCAGGCCGGCGCGACAGGAGGAGGGCCGGATTGCCTTCGGGCACGATGACGTCGAGCGTCGGGATCTCGGCCGGAGCGTCCAGCTCAGCAGACGGGTAGCGTCCGACCAGCGTTTCAAGCCGGCGGGCAGTCTCGCCGGTGATCTGGCGGCGCGCGGCGATGGACGCTTCGGCCTGGGCCACCGTGCTGCGGGCGGTGCGCACGTCGAGCGCGTCGGCCAGGCCGCGCTGGAAGCGGCGCTCGGTCAGCGTGCGGACCCGGTCGCGCGCCTCGAAGGTGAGCACGGCAACACGTTCCTGCGCGAGGGCTTCGTTGAGATTAATCCAGGCAATCGCGGTCTGGGCCGCAATCGAGAGTTCGGCTGCGGCAAAGTCCGCCTGGCTGGCAGCATAATCGGCTTCGGCGGCACCAATGCCGGACCCGAGGCGGTTCCAGAGGTCGAGTTCCCAGCTGGCGTCGAGGCCGACGCCATAGATGCCGTCAGTGTTCCGGTCAGAGCTGCCGCCGAACGTATTCTCGGTGGAGGTCACGCCGGCCGAAGCCGATGCGCTGACGCTGGGCCGGCGCTGGGCGCGGGCCACCCGGGTCGAGGCTTCCGCTGCGCGCACGAGGGCGGCGCGTGATTCCAGTGTCGGGCTGTTGGTGAGGGCTTCGTTGACGAGACCGACCATGAGCGGATCGTTGAACTGGCCGAGCCAGTCACCGCTGGGCGCGACGCCGGCAACACCGCGCGTGGCCCATTCGTCCGGCGCATTCGCTGTTTTGGTAAAAAATTCCACGGGTTGGCCGGCCCAGCGGCCGGTTGACGCGGGCGAAGAGGCACATGCCGCAACAATTGCCGTGCCGAGAAGGAGAATTGAACGTTTCATGCCGCTGGTGAGGCTCCCGTTTTGCCCGCCCCGGATTACGATGGGCCTATTCGACTGTCAACGAAAAATTATCGAATTTCAATAATTTTTGCGAGCGTGTCATAGAGCCTGCCGGCTGGCCCGTACGTCCAAAGGTGCTTGGCTTTGACGTGGCGCCGTTGTAGCGCCACTCGACGGCGGCGATGACTTGCGGCCAACGCGTTCCGGGCGCCTCTTGCGCTCGTGCCGGGAGACGGGATGAGCCAGACCGATCCAGTCGAAAAGCCGAAAGGCCCACGCGATGCGGTGAGCCGCCGGGCGCGCGACTTCATCATGCTCGGCCTGTGCTTTGCCTGCGTTCTGATCCTTCTGGCTGCGACCGGCGAACTGAACCCGGTGGTGGCGCTGGCGGCGCTGGCTGTACTCGTCTCGGTCGCCATTGCCTATTATGTCGGTACGGCCGCGTTCCTGCCCGTCGGCAGGCCGGCGCCCGCACCCGTCATGACGGAGGGTGCGAGCCGGCTGGATTCCCGGCAATTGCTGAGTGCGCTGCCGCTGCCGGCCTTCGAAGTCGACGCTGATGGGCGTATCGTGGCCTTCAATGCGGCGGCGGACCTGATCCTGCACCTCGAAGGGCGGCCCAATCCGCGTACCAGTACCGTGATCCGTTCACCGGCCCTGCTGTCGGCGATCGAGGGGATGCGCCTCAGTTCAGGCGGCGAGGCGGTGTCGGTGGAAGTGGACAGCGCGTCTGACGAGACCTGGCGGGCCCACGTGTCGCGACCTGTGGGCGCCACGCAGACGCTGGTCGTGCTGGAGGACCTGACACCTGTGCGCCGGGCGGCACGGGCGCGGTCTGATTTCCTGGCCAATGCCAGCCATGAATTGCGCACGCCGCTGACAGCGCTGTCGGGCTTCATCGAGACGATGCGTGGCCCGGCCAAGGACGACAAGGCCTCTTGGGGCCGGTTCCTCGACATCATGGCACGGGAGTCCGAGCGGATGAGCCGGTTGATCGCCGACCTGCTGTCGCTGTCGCGGATCGAGTTTTCCGAACATATCGCGCCGAGCGAGCGCGAAGACTTCGCCCGGATCGTGCTCGACGCCACCGAAGCGCTGCAAGCGATTGCCAGGGACCGCGATGTCACGCTGGAGCTGAAAGGCGCCGACGAGGACATGCCGGTCGTGGCCCACCGTGACGAGATCATGCAGGTGGTTGAAAACCTGCTGACCAATGCGCTGAAATACACCCCGCCGGGCGGCCGGGTGACGGTTTCGTTCGGGCCTGCCGCCAGCATGACCGAAGCGCGCACACGGGCGGCGCAGGGCTGGCGTGAGGGCGAACGGATGACGCTGTTGCCGGCTGCCGGTCGGCCCGGCACGCCGGACGCCTCAGTCTGGCTGCGCATCGAGGACGAGGGCCCGGGCATCGAGCGCGAGCACCTGCCGCGCCTTGGCGAGCGTTTCTATCGCGCCGACCAGAGCCGGGGCGGCAAGATCACCGGCACCGGCCTTGGCCTCGCCATCGTGAAACATATCATGGCCCACCATCGCGGCGGCCTCGCCGTCGAGACCCGCCTCGGCCAGGGCAGCGCCTTCGGCCTCTGGCTGCCAGCGGCGCGGCCGTAGTTTCAGTGTGCAGGTTGCGCTTACCAGCCGTGTGATCGCTTCGGTCTTGACGCTGTCGACGGCGGGCGCGAGGCGGTCGAGGGCGCTGGTTGGGCTGCCGTTCGCAGTCTCGGCGAAGGTGACTCGGGTGCCCTTGCCTTCGGGGGCGAGGGTGATGGTCCAGATGACGGAGACGGCCATGCCCTGGAGCGGGCCGAACGGGGCGTCGAGGCGGAGCATCTTGCCGTGTACAACGGTCAGGACAGTGCCGTGGGCGACCGAGCCATCGTCCCAGGTTTCCTTCCATAGCCCGCCAGCCGTCGGATCGAGCGAGAGGCGTTCGGACATGCCGGAATAGGTGTGGTCCGGGTGCCACCAGAGTTCGGGGTGGATCAGGCGGTCCCACAATTCGCCGGGGGCCATGCCGGAGACGGCCTCCTGTTTCAATTCGTAATGGTCCGGCGATGCAGAGATGATTTTCGCGTGAGCGGGCGCCGAAAGGGCTGCGACGAGAAGAACGGCGGCAATACGGGTCATGGCAACAGCCTCGCAGGCAATGGGAGCCTGACGATTATGCCCGGACTGGCCGTGCGGGCAAGGGCGGGCTCAGTCGGGGACGCGGTTGAAGGCGAGCGTGTTGCCGCGTGCGGCATAGCTGTAGGCGATATAGTCGCCGGTCGCATCGAGCAGGGTGAAGCAGCGCACGCCGACCGCCTCGTCTTCGAATGTGAAGGACGGGCCGGCCGGGTCGGGCGCCTGTTCGTTGCAGTCGGCCACGATGGTGAGCGTGGAGACGCTCGGTTCTTCGCCAAGATAGCTTTCGGTGACGGTCGTATCGCGGATCGTCATCATGCTCTTGGCGTCATCGACCGAGCGCCATGTGCCCTGCAGCGCCGTTCCGGTAGTGGCGGGGGCAGGGGCCTGGGCCGACTGGGGGGCCGAACAGGCCGCGAGGCCGATCAGGCCAAGGGCGAGACAGAGAGCGGGCTGGAGCGTCATGGGCGTATCCTGTGGTCGCGGCGGTGAGTTCGCTGGCGTCACGGAATGCGGCAGCGTCAGATTCGATTATGCCATGAACCTAGACGTGGCCCAGGGCATCGGCAAGATCATCTGACGTGCCGCAAATTCCACCTGCGTTTGGGCGTGTCCATGCGATAAGTATCGTTTGCAAGGGCAAGCAGGATGCAGTGGCGCATTCTGGATGATCGCGGTGATCCTTGCAGTGATGGTCGGGATCGGGTTCATGTTATTCAAGCTGATGAAGTGGCTCTGAGGGCTAACGATGAATCCTGACGATATCGAAATCGGCACCGAGGCCGTCGCCAAACAGGTCGGGACGATGTTCGACAGCCTGCTGGTCTGGTTCCAGGCCTTTCTGGAACAGGCCTTGTCGGTTGCAACGCTGTGGCAGGCCGGCGTCGTCATCGCCGCCGGGATTGTCGGTTGGCTGCTCTCGCGCATCCCCTACAAGCGCCTGATTGCCGCCGCGATGAATCGCGGCAGGACCGACGCGCTGGCGCGGGTCTACGTTTCACTGGCCAATGTGATGTGGCCGCTGATCAGTATCGTCTTTGTATGGGCTGCCGTGGCCGGGTTCCACATGGCGGAATTGCCCAATGAGGGCCTGCGTATCGTTGCCAGCCTGCTGAACGCCTGGATCATTATCCGGCTCCTGACGTCGAACATGCGCAAGAGCTTCCTGTCCCGAGCGATTGCCTTGGTTTCATGGACGATCGCGGCGCTCTATATCCTGCGCTGGCTGGAACCGACCGTGACGGCGCTGAGCGATTTTCATATTCCGCTGGGCCGGCATTCCCCGTCGGTCTGGACCATCCTGACCAGTGTCGGGATCGCGACCGTGGCGCTCTGGCTGGGCCGTATTGGCGGCGCGGCGGCCCAGACGCGGTTGCGATCAACCAGTCGGCTCAACCCGTCCATGGCCGGCCTGCTGGGACAGGTCGCCAATATCCTGCTCATGGTCGTGGCCATTGCCATCGCGCTGCAGACGGTCGGCGTGAACCTGGGCGCTCTGACGATCTTTTCAGGCGCCCTTGGTGTCGGTATCGGCTTCGGCCTGCAGTCGATCTTCTCGAATTTCATCTCGGGCGTGATCATCCTGATCGAGAAATCGGTGAAGGTGGGCGATTTCATCGAACTGCAATCCGGCGTGACGGGCCTGGTCAATGAAATCAATATCCGGTCGACGGTGATCACGACCAACGACAATGTCGATATCCTTGTGCCGAACGAAGAGTTCATCAAGGCACAGGTGATCAACTGGACCTTGCGCGAGGCGCGCCGGCGCACGCACATCAAGTTCGGTGTGGCCTATGGCACCGACAAGGACCTCGTGCGCCAGGCCGGCATGGAAGCGGCGGCGGAAGTCAAATGGACGCTGGAAAACATGGGCCCGCGCATGCCGCAGGTCTGGCTGGTGGGTTTTGGGGATTCCAGTCTCGATTTCGAGCTGGTCGTCTGGCTGACTGAGGAGGCGGTGAAGAAGCCGTCCAAGGTCGTCGCCGACTATAATTGGGCCATCCATTCGGCGCTGGAGCGGCACGGAATTGAAATCCCGTTCCCGCAACAGGACCTGCACCTCAAATCCTCGGATGCGATACGGGTGCGCGTCGAAACCGGCGGCGCGGACGACATGCCGTCGCCGGACGCAGACGTGGTGACCGAAACGGAAAAAGCCCCCGAAGAATAACTCCGGGGGCTTTCCTGTTCGTCGCTGGGGTTACCGGCTGGTATCAGCCAGCGATGCGACGCACATAATCGTACTGGTTCTTCTTTGTGTCGCGCTTGCGGGCGGGCTGAAACGCCACTTTCGCATGCTCGCTGCAATAGGGACCACAGTCCGACTTGCGGCCACAGAAGGCGAACTTCGGATCGGCCGGATCACCGATCGGCCATTTGCACATTGAATCGCGCAAGGTGAGGATCGTTGCGGCGCCGCCGTCGGCCAGTTTCAGCGGTGGCAGGGGCGCGATCATTGCCGTGCGCTCGACAGGCCTGGCCTGCTCGATCGGCGTGGTGACGGCCGGCGTCGGCAACGTGACCGAACCGTCCGGCATCACGCGTGGCTTTGGCCGGGCCAGGCGCGGCGGGCGCTTGACGGGGCGCGACGGTGTCGCGCGGCCCGACAGGCCAAGGCGGTGCACCTTGCCGATCACGGCATTGCGGGTCACGCCGCCCAATTGCTTGGCGATCTGCGAGGCCGAATGGCCCTCTGCCCAAAGTTTCTTGAGCACTTCTACCCGTTCATCAGTCCATGACATGGATTTAGGTCTCCCAGCTCTAGGTTCGGGGACCCACACACGATCCCGTCAGCCCCTATATGTTGTGATGGCAGTTACGCGCCATCTCTCTCAGCACCTAGATATCGTATCAGGACCGAAATGAAACACAACATGCAGACTTAGCTTTCCACAGGCTTTCCATATGTTGTGTCTTGTGAGTCGCACTTTCCGCATGTGGGGCCCAATATCCGGGCAAAGGCAAAAAAGTCGCGTCTTGCCCCTCGCTCATGAGAGCGTAGCGCATTAGATAGCCTGCATGACAGACATCAGCTCAGACGCCAAACCCGCCAGCGCGAATTCCACCGTTTCTTCCAGTCCGGAATCCGGCTTCAGGGTCATCCGACAATATGGCGCGATGAACGGGCTGGGCCTGTGGACCTTATACAAGCGCGAAATCGGCCGGTTCCTGAAAGTATGGATGCAGACCGTGTTCGCGCCGGTCGTGACGACATTGCTGTTCATGACCGTGTTCAAGCTGGCATTCGGCGACCGGGGACGCCTGACCGGCGATTTCGACGGGCTGAACTATAATGATTTCCTCGCACCCGGCCTGATCATCATGGCGATCCTGCAGAACGCCTTCCAGAATACGAGTTCGAGCCTGGTGCAGGCCAAGTTCAATTCGACCCATGTCGATTTCCTGATGCCGCCACTGTCGCCGCTGGAACTGACGGCAGGTTTCCTCGGCGGGGCCATCACGCGCGGTGTGATCGTCGCGGTGATCTCGGGTATCGGCATCCAGCTGAGCGGCCTGGCCGACCTGTCGGTCGTGCATGTCTGGCCGATCATATGGTTCAGCCTGACGGCGGCGATCATCCTCGGCGCGCTGGGCGCGATGGGCGGCATCTGGGCCGACAAGTTCGACCACCTGTCCGCCGTAACAAATTTCGTCATCGTGCCGCTGACCTTCCTGTCGGGCACATTCTACGACATCAAGGTGATGAAGGAGCCGTTCCTGACGCTGGCCCACCTGGATCCGTTTTTCTACATGATTGACGGGTTCCGCTATGGTTTCATCGGTGTCGCGAATTCTTCCGTGGTTACGGGGGTGATCGTGACCGGTGTGCTGTCCGTGCTTTCCACGGCCGCTGTCTGGTGGATGTTCCGGACGGGCTACAAGCTGAAAGCCTGATTCCCGCATCACGTGAGTCTCGTTGACCCTTCGGTGCCCCGTGCGGTTAATGCGCATCGGACACACGCGGAGGATATTATGCGTATTGCAAAACTCGCCGTCGGCACTGTGCTGGCCATGACTCTGGCTGGCTGCCAGAACCTGATCCCGCAGGAGATGAGCGTCGCTGATTATTGCGCCAATCCTGACAAGGCAGAAGAAAACGTCTGCCGGCTGAAAGTCGAAATCGACGGCCAGACGACGGCACTGTCGGATACTGACATGCGCCTGTCGGATGCACGCGGCGTGGCCGACAGCGCCTCCGATGCGGCTGCCCGTGCACAGGCCACAGCTGACGAAGCGATGCAGCGCGCCAATGCGGCGCTCGCCAAGTCCGACGAAATGGTGTGCGAGACCCGCACGGTCCAGAAGACCGATACCGGCACCTGCCGTCCGGGCTACACGCTGACCAGCTGCACCCAGACGCGCTATACCGAGCGTGCCGGCGGCCTGTCCTTCCTGCGCGAGATCAACGACGAGAAGTGCCGCTTCAACGAGCGGGTTCTCGAAATGCAGGTCCGCTGCTGCAACACGGCATCGGCTGCACCACAGCCGGAAGACGCCACGGTCAACGAGAACATGCCGGAGCCTGAGGCTGAACCAGAGACACCAGAAGACTCGCCGCTGAGCTTCTAGCAAAGACTTCTGCCAAAACCGGGGGGGATTCTCCGGGGGGCTGGGAAGAGAGCCGCCTGCATGTCTTTGCAGGCGGCTTTTTCGTGGACTGAAGGTTCGCCACATTTTGGCCCGGAGTCTTAGCATTCAGACAGGTTGGGAACGGGTGGGGAAGGGCGGCGCTTAGTCTGTCACCTGCACCGGGCAAGCGCCCATCCGGCAGGATGACAAATGGAGTAGACATGATGAAATCAACACTCGCATTCGCAGCCATTGCCACCCTGATGGCGGCACCTGCCCTTGCCGGCGAAAACATGACGCTGGCCGAAATCGACCTGAACGCCGACGGCTTTGTCTCGATCGAAGAGGTGAGGCTGCACCATCCCGACGTGACAGCGGAATCCTTTGCCGATTGGGACGTCAATGGCGATGCCAAATTGTCGGAAGCCGAGTTCTCGGCGTGGAAAAAAGCGGCGTCCGAGGACTATGGCAAGCCAACCGTGAAGGACCATTTCGACGCTGAAGGCGATACAGTCGAAGACGCCATGGATGATGCCGGCGACGCGATGACGGACGGCCAATAGACCCGGAGCGTAATCCCCCTTCCGCTTCTGGTGAAAGAAAGGCCCCGGTGAAAGCCGGGGCCTTTTTTGCGCGCGCTAGGCGGCGAGCTCGAAACGGTTGCGACCGTAACTTTTGGCGTCGTAGAGGGCCTTGTCGGTTCGACTGAGCAGGGTCGCGAGTGTGTCACCGGAGCGGAGGACCGACAGGCCCAGGCTGATGGTCACATTAATGGTCTCGCCCTGGTAATAGAACCGCGTTGCTTCGATGCCCTTGCGCAGCGCTTCGGCGGCGCGGCCGAGATCAGCCTCGTCACCGACCTCGCACAGCACGGTGAATTCCTCGCCGCCGAGACGTGCCACCAGCGAGCCCTGAGGCGCGACGCGCAGCAGTGTATTGGCGACATGGCAAAGGGTTTCATCGCCCGCCTCGTGCCCGTGTGTGTCATTGACCTGCTTGAACCAGTCGATGTCGACCAGGATCAGCGCGATGGACCGGGAACCCCCGGCAGCGTCCGATATGCGGCGCGTGGCTTCGCGGTGAAAGCAGCGCCGGTTGGCGAGACCGGTCAAGTCGTCGGAATTGGCGAAGTGGTGGACCTGCTTGTGCAGCCGATGCACGCGCAGGTTCTGGAAGCCGACATAGACCATGGCAAAGGGAAAAACCGCTGCCGGGACGAGTGCGCTCATCCAGAGTACGGCGATACGGTCATCCGGCGTGAACCCTTTCGATGCCAGATACACGGTGACAAAGGACAGGGCCACCGAAACAGCAAAGACAATGGCCATGTTGCGGACCTGGCCGATCCAGAATTTTCGGGTGCTGATTGTCTGGGGCATCGATGCGTCATTTCTTAGTGCAAGGCAGAAAGGATACAGTCCGCTCTTTTACGCTTCGTGCGGCAGATCGATGAAATTTGGCAAAATATTGTCCGACAGCCAAGGCCTCGGCGAGCCTAGGCTGCCAGCGTGAACCGGTTCCGACCGCAGTTCTTGGCGTCGTAAAGAGCTTTGTCGGCGCGGCTGAGCAGGGCAGAGAGTGTGTCGTCGGCGCGCGCAGTGGCGAGGCCAAGGCTGATGGTGACGCGGACGACTTCGCCCTTGTAAATCAGGCAAGTGGACTCTGTCGCCTGACGCAATGCCTCGGCGATACGGCTCAGCGCGACAATGTCTTTGACTTCGCACATGACGGTGAACTCTTCGCCGCCAAGACGGGCGACCAGCGCGTCCGGCGGGGCGGCGTGGATTAGGGTTTGCGCGACATGAATCAGCGTTTCGTCGCCCGCCTCGTGGCCGTGGCGGTCGTTGACTTGCTTGAACCAGTCGATGTCGATGAGAATGAGGCCGGACAGCGAATTCTTTGCGCGCGATGCTTCAACGTGCGCGGCGCCCCGCTCGGTAAAGCTGCGGCGGTTGGCAAGGCCGGTGAGATCGTCACTGTTGGCAAGCTTGCGGAACTTGAGGTGGAGGCGAAGAAGGCGCAAGCGGAGTCGGATTGCCATGGCTTGGGCGATCGGCACGATGGCCAGAGGAAGTCCGAAGGACAATGCCAGCGCATGGGTGCGGGAATGCGTATCGAGATCTGCGGTGGTGAACCAGGTGACCGACACCGCAAAAATGACAGCACAGACGATGACGGTTAGCGCCAGCCGAAGCTGCTCTATCCAGAAGTCTCGCTCTACGTTGCGTTGGTCCACTTCGCCCCCCCTTGCGGGTCTTAAGTCCGTTGTTATCGCAGACAAAGACTTAAAATATCTGGTACAGGTCGAGCAAATTTGATGCATCGGGTCTATTGCGGCCGCAAGATTTTCTACTCGCGCTGGGCTTTTGGCGGCGAATGGGCCTAGTCTGACGGCTCATTGATTTGGGAGGCTGCGTGCCGGAAATCCTGACTGTCCTGCCGCCGGTCCTGGCGATCATCGTCGCCATGCTGACGCGCAATGTGTACGCGGCATTGGGCCTGGCGATCATTGCCTCCGAGACCCTGATTGCCAATTTCAACCCCGCCATGGGGGCGCTGGGCAGCATTGACCGGGCGGCGGCAGTTTTCGAGAGCCCGGGCAATACGCGTGTCCTGCTGTTTTGCCTGCTGATCGGCGCGCTGATTGCTTGGATGCGTGACAGCGGCGGGGTCGAAGCCGTGGTCAGCGGCCTGATGAAACGCGGGCTGGTTTCGACGCCGCGGCGGGCGGCGCTGGCGCCGGCGCTGGCGGGCACGGCGATCTTCGTGGAAACCAATGTGAGCCTTCTCAGCAGCGGCGTGCTGGGACAGCGCCTGTTCGACGCGCATGGACTGTCGCGCGAACGCCTCGCCTATATCATCGATTCCACCTCAGCGCCGGTCAGCGCGCTGATCCTGCTGAATGGCTGGGGCGCCTATGCGCTCGGCCTGGTCGAGCCGTATGGATTCGAGAGCCCGATTGGCGTCGTGGCCGGGACGATTCCGTGGAATTTCTACGCCTTGCTGACGCTGGCGGGGGTGTACCTGACGGTGTTTACGGGCCGCGTGTTCGGACCGATGAAAACGGCGGGCCTGAACCGGGATGTGCTGGTCGAGGACGAGGAGGCCGTGGCGCCGACGCGGTCGATCTACATGTGGCTGCCGCTGCTCACCATGATCGCGGGCGCGCTGGCCTTCATGGCCTGGACCGGCGGCGGCAATATCCTGGCCGGCAATGGCAGCCAGTCGATCCTCTGGGCCGTCTGCCTGGCGATGTTGGTGGGCGGCGTCCTGCTGGCCATGGGCAAGGCCTTCCCGAAAGGCGGGCTGCAGGCGCGCGGCTTTGCCGGGATCGCGGAAATGGTGCCGGTTGTCGCCATCCTGTTCCTGTCGATTGCACTGGGCGACAGCCTGCGCGTGCTGGGGACAGGGACGTTCATGGCGAGCGTGGCGGAGGCCTTTGTCTCGCCGATCATCGTGCCGGCCGTTGTGTTCGTGGTGGCGGGGGTGACGGCGTTCATGACCGGCACGAGCTGGGGCACCTATGGCATCATGATCCCGATTGCGATGCCGCTGGCCGTGGCGCTGGGCATTCCGCCCTCGCTGGCGCTGGCGGCGGTGCTCGGCGGCGGCGTGTTCGGCGACCATTGTTCGCCGATCTCCGACACGACGATCATCGCCTCGCTGGCGGCGGGCTGTGACCATATCGAGCATGTCCGCACGCAGCTGCCTTATGCGCTGGTGACAGGCGGGATCGCGGTGGTGATGTACCTCGCGGCGGGTGTGTGGGTGAGCCTGGCCTGACCCCCCTCTAGCTCCCCCCTTGCAGGGGGAGAACAGTCCGGGCCTGCGGCACGTTCCAGACAGCAAAAAAGGCGCGGTCCCGAGGGCACGCGCCTTTCCTGCGTCATCGAATCAGACTACCGAGACTATGTGCTAGCACTCGTCGTCGGTCATCAAGTGACACGGGGCTCGGTCGGTTCCGTTTGAGCGGTTCCTTCGTTGCCCGGGCTCCGGCAGGTCGCTCCGAAGAGCGCCCAAACCATCACCTCGGCCAGTCATCACCCAGGGGTAAAGTTCTGGCCTAACCGCCGGACATCCCGAGGGATTTTCCTTTGGTTACCGCGTTTCGGATCGCGCCCCGGTCGCGGCATAGGGCTCCAAATCCAGGGGTCTAGCTCCCCCACAGATGGACATCGCTTGGCTTTGTCCCGATGCCTGACCCTTGCCCTTTGTTTCCACCGTTCTCACGGTTTGACTCTTGGCCCGGGATCACCGGGTGCGATGTGCTGGGCCATCGTTCTGTCGCGGATTGTGCTCCCGCGCCGAGGTCGTTGGCTTACCGAAACGATCTCACCAAAACTCGCCTGAGTCGAGTCCCTGTCCATGATTTTTTCGCGCCCAGGGGGAAGAATTCCACAGTTTTGCGACGGCCGTGAAATTGTTGCACTGCACATGGATACGAACCACGAACAGATGCCCGGAAAAAGCCCGGACGGTGCACGGAGAAGGCCCGGACAGGGTGGTATGTGCACGGAGCGGGGGTGGAAAAGTCCGGACGCCCGCTCGTCCTTCGACTTCGCTCAGGATGAGCTTGGTGGGGACAGGCTTCGTTCAGGATGCGCTTGGGGGAGAGGGGAGGGGCTTTCCACG
>NZ_JBBKXE010000150.1:0-10300 GCF_037969335.1 Hyphomonas sp.
CGGCACGTCCGGGCAAGGGGGGCGTTTCGGGGCCCTGGGTCGACGCCTACCGGCTTCCGGCATTGCCCCCGCTTGCCACCGCCGGTCTCGTCGCGCGGCATGCGCATGCGGCGATGGATGTGTCTGACGGCCTGCTGATCGATGCAAGGTCGCTGGCAGAGGCGTCCGGTGTCGGCCTCGAGATCGACCTTGGCGCGGTGCCATTTGCGGGTGGGGCAGAGGACGAAGCCGAGATGCTCAAGCTCGCGACCTGGGGGGACGATTACCAGGTCCTGTTCACGGCCCCGGAAAGCCGGTCAGACGAGGTCGCGCATGAGGCGAGTGAACAGGGCATACAACTCGCCCGAATCGGGAAAATTATAAATGGATCAGGCTTGTCGCTGGGGTTGAAGGGCAAAAAAATTAACCTCCCCGAAACTCTGGGGTTCGAGCATGGATGAGTCGGGTCGCCTGTGACTCGCCCCTAAAGCGAGGCGGGTTGCCTCATCAAGGAGCGACTGGCAGGCAAAGGCTCATAACAACTAAGTTTTGGAGACCCGGGGCCAACCCGGGCCCGTTCAAAGGCTCAGGGAAGGAAGGAAATCCCCATGTGGTTTTATCTCGCACTCGCCGCAGGCGTTGTGTCGGTTCTATACGGATACCTACAGATCAACTCGATCATGAAGGCCCCGTCGGGCGACCAGCGTATGCGTGAAATCGCGCAGGCTATTCAGGAAGGCGCAAATGCCTACCTGAAGCGCCAGTATCGCACCATCGGCATGGTCGGCGCTGTTGTCGCCGTGATCCTGCTCGTCCTGCTCGGATGGAAGTCTGCACTTGGCTTCGTGCTGGGCGCGGTCCTGTCAGGCGCAGCCGGCTTTATCGGCATGCTTGTATCGGTGCGCGCCAATGTGCGCACGACCGAAGCGTCCAAGAGCGGCCTCAGCGCCGGTCTCGCACTGGCGTTCAAGTCAGGTGCCATTACCGGCATGCTCGTCGTCGGTCTCGCCCTGATCGGTATCGTTCTCTATTACGGCCTCCTGACCGGCCCGCTCGATCTGGACCTGTCGGTTCGCGACGAGAAGCGGCAAGTCATTGACGCGCTCGTCTCGCTCGGCTTCGGCGCTTCGCTGATCTCGATCTTCGCCCGTCTCGGCGGAGGTATCTTCACCAAGGGTGCGGATGTCGGCGGCGACATGGTGGGCAAGGTGGAAGCCGGCATTCCCGAGGATGACCCGCGCAACCCTGCAACCATCGCAGACAATGTCGGCGACAATGTCGGCGACTGTGCCGGCATGGCGGCTGACCTGTTTGAAACCTATGCCGTGACACTGGTCGCGACCATGGTTCTAGGCGGTATCTACTTCTCCGGATCGGCTGATATTGCGGCTGTGATGATGTTGCCGCTGGCAATTGCCGCCGTCTGTATCATCACCTCCATCGTCGGCACGTTCTTCGTGCGCCTCAGCAAGGGCTCCACGGATGTGATGTGGGCGCTCTACAAGGGCCTGATCGTCACCGGCGTGCTGTCGGTGGGTGGCTTGGCCATTGCCATCAACAGCGTGTTGCCAAACGGCTTCGGCGTCCTGAATGAAGCGGCTGCGCGCCTCGGCATGACCGGTGAGATTACAGGCCTCGACCTGTTCCTCTGCGGCGTGACCGGCCTCGTTGTGACCGGCCTGATCGTTTACATCACGGCCTATTATACCGAGACCAAGTTCCGTCCCGTCCGTTCGATCGCGCTGGCGTCCGAGTCGGGCCATGGCACGAACGTGATCCAGGGCCTCGCTGTCTCGCTCGAGTCGACGGCGCTGCCATCGATCTCGATCATGGCGGGCATCCTGCTGACGTATAATTTGGCAGGCCTTTACGGTATCGCCATTGCCACGACGACCATGCTGGCGCTCGCCGGTATCATCGTTGCTCTCGACGCCTTCGGCCCGGTGACGGACAATGCCGGCGGTATCGCGGAAATGGCCGAATTGCCGTCTGACGTCCGCAAGACGACTGACGCGCTGGACGCTGTTGGCAACACGACGAAAGCCGTGACCAAGGGCTATGCCATCGGTTCGGCGGGCCTCGGCGCGCTGGTCCTGTTCGCGGCCTATTCAGAGGACGTGAAATACTTCATTGCGCAGGCAGATCCGGGAACGTTCTTCCACAATGTCGTGGTCGATTTCTCGATCTCCAGCCCCTACGTGGTTGTCGGCCTGCTGTTCGGTGGCCTCCTGCCATTCCTGTTCGGCGGCATGTCGATGATGGCGGTCGGGCGCGCTGCCCAGGCCGTGGTCGAGGAAGTGCGCAGGCAGTTCCGCGAAATGCCGGGCATCATGAAAGGCGAAGTGAAGCCTGATTATGGCCGCGCCGTGGATATCCTGACGCAAGCGGCGATCAAGGAAATGGTTGTGCCATCGCTGTTGCCAGTGCTGTCACCGATCGTCCTGTTCGGCGTGATCTTCCTGATCGCAGGTGCCGGCGCAGCCCTTTCGGCTGTTGGCGCGATGCTGCTGGGTGTGATCGTGACCGGCCTCTACGTGGCCATCTCGATGACCTCGGGCGGCGGTGCCTGGGACAATGCCAAGAAGTATATCGAAGACGGTCATCATGGCGGCAAGGGCTCTGAAGCCCATAAGGCTGCGATCACCGGCGATACGGTTGGCGATCCTTACAAGGACACGTCCGGCCCGGCTGTGAACCCGATGATCAAGATCACGAACATCGTGGCACTGCTGATGCTCGCGGTGCTTGCCGGCCACTAGGCCAGTCCAGTCCGACAATAAAAAAGGCCCCGGTGCGAGAGCACCGGGGCCTTTTCCTTTGGGGTATGGGTGCCGGTCAGGCGATGTCGAAGCGATCCGCGTTCATCACCTTGGTCCAGGCGGCAACAAAGTCCTTCACGAACTTTTCCTTGTTGTCGTCCTGCGCGTAGACTTCGGAATACGCGCGAAGGATCGAATTCGACCCGAACACGAGATCCATGCGCGTCGCCGTCCATTTCACGGCATCCGTCTTCCGGTCACGGATCTCGTAGATGCCGTTGCCGGACGGCCGCCAGTAGTTTTCCGTGTCGGTCACGTTGACGAAGAAATCGGTCGTCAGTGCGCCCGCTTTGTCAGTGAACACACCGTGCTTCGTGCCACCGTGATTGGTGCCCATGACACGCATGCCGCCGACAAGGACCGTCATCTCCGGTGCCGTCAGGCCCAGGAGCTGGGTCCGGTCGAGCATCAGCTCTTCCGGGCTGACGTCATAGTCGTCTTTCTGCCAGTTGCGATAACCATCATTGATCGGCTCCATCGCGTCGAAGGAATCGGCATCCGTCATCTCCGCGGTCGCGTCGCCGCGGCCCGGTGCAAACGGCACTTTCACATTCAAGCCTGCTGCTTTCACGGCCTGCTCGACGCCGACATTGCCGGCAAGGACGATCACGTCAGCCACGCTGGCGCCTGTCTCGGCGGCAATGCCTTCGAGTACTTTCAGCACCCGGGCAAGACGGGCCGGCTCATTGCCTTCCCAATCCTTCTGCGGCGCAAGCCGGATGCGAGCCCCGTTGGCACCGCCACGCATGTCAGAGCCGCGATAGGTGCGGGCGCTGTCCCATGCCGTCGAGACCATGTCGCTCATGCTGAGGCCGCTGGCCGCGATCTTGGCCTTCACGGCATCGACATCATAGCCGGTCTTGCCGGCGGGAACCGGATCCTGCCAGATCAGGTCTTCGGCGGGCACTTCCGGACCGAAATAGCGCGCCTTCGGCCCGAGGTCGCGGTGGGTCAGCTTGAACCAGGCGCGGGCGAAGGTTTCCGAGAAATACTCGAAATCATTGTAGAAACGCTCGGAAATCTTGCGGTATTCCGGGTCCATCTTCATGGCCATGTCGGCATCGGTCATGATCGGCATCTTGCGGATCGATGGATCCTCGACGTCGACAGGCATGTCTTCTTTCTTGATGTCGACAGGCTCCCACTGCCAAGCGCCGGCCGGGCTCTTCTTCAGCTCCCACTCATGATTGAGCAGCAGGTCGAAATAGCCATTGTCCCATTTGGTCGGATGGGTCGTCCAGGCACCCTCAAGGCCGCTGGTCACGGCGTCGCGACCGATGCCACGGGTCTTGTGGTTGATCCAGCCGAAACCCTGCTCCTCGATCGGAGCGGCTTCAGGGGCGGGGCCGAGATTGGATTCCAGGCCATTGCCGTGCGCCTTGCCGACGGTGTGTCCGCCAGCGGTCAGGGCGACCGTTTCCTCGTCATTCATGGCCATGCGGGCAAAGGTGACCCGCACGTCATGGGCTGACTTGAGCGGATCGGGCTTGCCGTCGCGACCCTGCGGGTTGACGTAGATAAGGCCCATATGGACGGCGCCGAGCGGGGCTTCGAGCGATGCCGCGTCTTCGGCGTTGGCATAACGCAGGATGCTATCTGCCAGCCATTCCTTTTCCGAGCCCCAGTAGACGTCCTTTTCAGGCGCCCAGATGTCTTCGCGTCCGAAGGCAAAACCGAAGGTCTTGAAGCCCATGGATTCGTAGGCGACGTTGCCCGCGAGGATGTAAAGGTCGGCCCAGGAGACCTTGTTGCCGTATTTCTTCTTGATCGGCCACAGCAGGCGGCGCGCCTTGTCGAGGTTGCCATTGTCCGGCCAGGAGTTGAGGGGGGCGAAGCGCTGGTTGCCGGTGCCGCCACCGCCACGACCGTCAAACAGCCGGTAAGAGCCGGCGGCATGCCATGCCAAGCGGATCATCAGGCCACCATAATGACCCCAGTCAGCCGGCCACCAGGCCTTGCTCTCGGTCATGATGGCCTTCATGTCGCGCTTGAGCGCCGTAACGTCGAGCTTCTTGAGTTCTTCGCGATAGTCGAAGTCCTTGCCCATCGGGTCGGTCTTCGTGTCGTGCTGGCTCAGGATGTCGAGATTGAGCGTGTTCGGCCACCATTCCGTGACCGTTCTACCCACAGAGGTCATCCCGCCATGCATGACCGGGCACTTGCCGGCGCCACTCATATCATTTCCGTCCATATCGCTCTCCCGTTGCTGAAATTGCTCGGCACGTTCGCCTAATAGGGGAAGCTACCGCTCCTGCACCCATTGATCCAATCGATTCTATGAAGTTGAGCTATAGGGCGGTTCTATGTGACTTGGTTTGACGTGTCGCAATCGCGAGCGATGCTGGATTGCCGTAAACACAAGGCAGGGACGGACAGCCCGGCCAAGTAGGCCTTCGTTCCAACGAAAAAGCCCCGGAACCGGGGTTCCAGGGCTTGTCTGTTTCGGGATGCGGCCTGTGCTACTGGCGGCGACCGGTCGGGTTGCCGGGTGTGGCTTCGTCCGAGTTCGGCAGGCGTACGCCGCCAACAGTACCGAAGATCTGTTCCCACAGGCCCAGTTCGCGACCACGGGTCGGCGTTTCGCGGGCCGCATAATTGACGACCTCGCCGTCCGCTGCATTGTATTCGAGGACTTCGTCGACCTTGTCGTCCTCGCCGAAGCGGATCGCCGTGATCGAGCGCTTGGTGATTCTCGGCTTCAGGAAGGCAATGCGCTCCTGCACGTCGGAAATGTACATCCAGGTCTTGTCGTCAAACACGCTTTCCGTCGACGGGCTGCCGAGCTGGGCGAGGACGGAGGACCGTGTGTCTTCGTCCGGCTTCATGTCGCGCGGCTGGGCGTCATCCGCCACATAGCCGTGGAAATCCCGCGCCGGCGTGAGACACGCGGTGAGGGGCAGGGTGAGAAGGCCAATGGCCAAAATCGCACGTCGCGACATGGAGAAACTCCTGATAAGGCTTCGCGAAAGACCTAGCGGCTGCAGCCCCCCTTTGGCAACACAGGAGTACATGGTGACGGGAATTTCAATCGGCTGGCTGGCGCGGCGACGGGCCCGCAAGGCGGCTACCGGAAAGGCCTATGGCGGGCTGATGAAAGTGGCGCTGGCACCGGATTTCTACCTGACGGGCGACGTTGCCGACACGTTCGACGGGCGTGCGCAGATGGTCACGGTCCATGCGGCGCTGGCGATCCGGCGGATGAACGCGCTGTCAGGCGCTGAACCCGCGAAAATCGCTGCGGCGCTGAATGCGCGCGTGCTGGACGGATTTGACGCGGCCTTTCGCGAGCAGGGCGTCGGCGATTCCTCGATCGCACGGAAGGTGCGAAAACTGGCCGAGGCGCATTATGGGCTGGGCACTGCCCTTTCGCAGGCGCTGGACAGTGATGGCGGGGAATCAGCCGTGATCGAGGTGCTGGAGCGCAATGGCGTGACGCAAAAGGGCCGTGGGGCCGGACTGGCGGCCTATCTGTGCGCCCTGGCGATGCGTCTGGAGCAGCAAGACGATGCTGAAATACTGACGGGGGCGATTGACTGGGTGCCGGCTGCCGAAGTGCGGTAGCAGGCACAGGCACGGCGTTGCCAACCCCCGTGACGCGCCGTAAACACCGCCATCAGGAATCATTGCGTTTCCGACTGATTTGGAAGGCCCGAATGGCTGAAGGCACAATTCTTTCAATTGATGCCATGGGCGGCGATGCTGCGCCCGGTGTCGTGGTTGACGGCGTGGCAATCCTGCTGGCCGAACGCCCGGATATTGCCGTGCTGCTGCATGGCGACGAATCCGTGCTGGCGCCCATGGTGGCAGCCCATCCCGCCCTATCGGGCCGCTGCCAGCTGGTTCATTCCGACAGCGTCATCACGAGCGACATGAAACCGAGCCAGGCGCTGCGCCGGGGCAAGGGGTCGTCGATGTGGAACGCCGTCGAGGCGGTGAAGAAGGGTGAGGCGGGCGCTGCCGTGTCGGCGGGCAATACCGGCGCGCTGATGGCGATTTCGATGCTGATCCTGCGCAAGATGGACGGTGTCCACCGCCCGGCGATGACAGCCCTGTGGCCGACCATGCGCGGCCGCACCGTGGTGCTGGATGTCGGCGCGAATCTCGAAGCGGATGCCGCGCAGCTCGTCAGCTTCGCCATCATGGGCGAGGCCTATGCGCGCGCGGCGCTGGGCATTGAAAAGCCGTCGATCGGCATTCTCAATATCGGCTCTGAAGAGATGAAGGGCCATGACGAGGTGCGCGAGGCGCATGAATGGTTGCGCGAGGCGGAACTGGACATGGACTATCGCGGCTTTGTCGAGGGCAATGACATTTCCAAAGGCGCGGTCGATGTCGTGGTGACGGACGGGTTCACCGGCAATGTCGCGCTGAAGGCCGGCGAAGGCGTGGCGCGGATGCTGGGCAACCGGATGCGCGAAGCCTTCACGGCCAATATCATGACCAAGCTTGGCGCCGTGTTCGCGTCGGGCGGGCTGAAACAGTTACGGGCCCAAATGGACCCGAGCAATGTGAATGGCGGTGTGCTGCTGGGTCTCGGCGGCGTTTCGGTCAAGAGCCATGGCGGCACCGATGCGCGCGGATTTGCCCAGGCCTGCCTGCTGGCGGCCAACCTTGCCGCAAGCCACTATCAGGACGAGATAATTGCCAACCTGCTACGTATCAGGGAAGGCGGGCTGCCTGCCGATTAGGGCAGGCCGGCACGGAAAGGATTTCAATGGCACGTCGCAGTTTCATTCGCGGTACAGGTGGCTACCTTCCGGAGAAGGTGCTCACCAATGACGACCTGTCGGCCATGCTCGACACGTCGGATGAGTGGATCCGCGAGCGCACGGGAATCAAGCGCCGCCATGTCGCCGCCGATGGCGAGCTGACATCGGACATCGCGACTGCTGCGGCCCGGCAGGCGCTGGACGCCGCCGGCATGGAGCCGACCGATATCGACCTGATCGTGCTGGCGACGACGACACCCGACCGGACCTTCCCGGCGACGGCGACGGCGGTGCAGGCCAAGCTCGGCACCGGCGCCGGGGCGGCCTTTGACGTGCAGGCTGTCTGTTCCGGCTTCCTGTTCGGGCTGGCCACCGCTGACAGCCTGTTGAAGCAGGGCCTGTTCAATCGGGCGCTGGTGATTGGCGCGGAGACGTTCACGCGCATTCTCGACTGGTCCGACCGGGGCACGGCCGTCCTGTTCGGCGATGGCGGCGGCGCGGTCGTCATCGAGGCCGAGGAATGGACCGGCGCGGCAGATGCCGGGATCATTACGCACCATATTCGCACCGATGGCACCAAGTCGGACCTGCTCTATGTCGATGGCGGCGTCAGCTCGACCGGCACGATTGGCCATGTCCGGATGGAGGGCAACCGGGTGTTCAAGCATGCCGTGGCCAATATCTCGTCGGCGATCCAGGCCGTGCTCACCGAGACCGGTCTGACGGCGGACGATATCGCCTGGTTCGTGCCACACCAGGCCAACAAGCGCAGCCTGGACGGCGTGGCGAAGAAAATGGGCATTGCCGAAGAGAAGGTCGTGATCACGGTCGACGAGCACGCCAATACGTCAGCCGCCTCGATTCCGCTGGCGCTGAACCATGCCGTGCGCAGCGGTCGGGCCAAGCCGGGCGACCTGATCCTGTCAGAGGCGATGGGCGGCGGCTTTTCCTGGGGCGCGAGCCTGTTCCGGCTTTAAGGCTTACACATCATTTTGATCCACAGATTTCGGGTCGAATCGGACAAATCGAACCATCTCAACGAATTAACCTGACGGTTTCGCTAGGAATCCGTTAAGTTTCATTCGCTATCCATTAACGAAAGGCGAGAGAACCTCATGAGCAACCAGACCCTGACCCGTGCCGAAGTGACTGACGCCATCGTCCGCGAAGTGGGCGTGACCCGGCAGGAATCCTCGGATTTGCTGGACCGCACGCTGGACCTGATCGGCAGCGCGCTGGAGCACGAAGACGAGGTGAAGCTCTCCCGCTTTGGCAATTTCGTGGTGCGGTCAAAATCCGCCCGCGAAGGCCGCAACCCCAAAACCGGCGAAGAAGCCATCATCGCGCCACGGCGCGTGGTGACGTTCCGCCCATCCCCCATGCTCAAGGCCCGCGTCGATAAGGGCTGAGCCAATACAAGGATAGCGATATGACTGCCATCAGGAACCGCGTCGAGAAATCTGCAAATGCCTTTCGGTCGATTGGCGAGGCAGCCGCCGAACTGGGCCTTGAAACGCATGTCCTTCGCTATTGGGAAACGAAATTTCCGCGTGATGTGAAACCGGTGAAGCGCGCCGATGGCCGCCGCCTGTTCCGCCCGCAGGATATTGACGCGCTGCGCGCCATCCAGATTCTCGTGCATGGGCGCGGCCTGACATTGAAGGGCGCGAAATCCCTGCTGGCAGAACAGGGGCTTGAGGCTGTGCTCTCCGGCGAAGCGACCCTGGGCAATGCCACGGTCGGCAGCCCGGCGCGCGAGCTGCAGCAGACGGTCGCCAAGGCGTTCAATGCCGAGATGACGTCATCGATCGCGCCCGAGAGCCAGGAGCGCCTGGCGGATGCACTGGTTGGCCTGACCGACCTGAAAGCCCGTCTCGACGCCATGCGCGACAAGCGCGCGGCCTAAACCCACATAAGCGATTGCGGAAGGCCGGTGGCTTGGCTACAAGCCGCTTCAAGTCGGAGCGTGGCGCAGCCCGGTAGCGCACTCGCCTGGGGGGCGAGGGGTCGTAGGTTCGAATCCTATCGCTCCGACCATTTCCACACGGTGCGCCGCAGGCGCAGAAATCGATCAAGGATCGATTTCAGTGTGGGAATGCCCGAAGCGCCAGCGAGGGCTTCCTTGACAGCTTCCGTATCGACCCTTCGGGCCTCCTAAGACGCCGGGAGCAGTCGTTAGCTTTCGCCTCCTGTGGGTCAAAAGCAGACCTTAGAAGCCTGCTCTCCGAATCGCCAAGGGATCAGGAAGCGACATTGGAATAGCTGACCCGGTCTCCTTCAATCTGACGCCTCTATCACTAGGCGGCAGAGGCGCAGAAGGAATTTGAGATGGTAAGTCTTGATCGGCTGAAGCGATATATATTTGGCAGTGTCATCGGTTCGTTGCCGCTGATGTTCGGAAGTTATCTGATGTACGACAGAATCTTTCTGGCTATCTCCACCGGTCAGACGGAGGTGCGAGCTGGCCTGTTAGACAGAGCGTCGGAACCTGTATCTTTCTGGATCTCAGTCATCATGTACGGATTCTTCGGTGGGGCGATTGCTTGGTTTGGACTGTGGTGTTTGTGGCGAACGTTCAGAGCCAGGTGACTTCACACTTGTAAAGCTGGCGGTGACAAATGAGCATAGCGTCTGACCGAGGAGCTACTGTCTCCAAAGACGCCGATTGCAGCCCAAGACTTGAGGTGGTCCTGTTTTCCTGCACAGTTTTCCGGCCTTGCTAAGGTATATCCGGGTTGTTGATCAGGCCGCTTTCTTGAGTTCGTTTCCAGGTCCATATGCCTCGTTCGGTGT
>NZ_JBBKXE010000151.1:0-4255 GCF_037969335.1 Hyphomonas sp.
GTTGATGCCGACGAGCACGTCGAACACGCCGAGGCGGAGGTCGCGGATGATCTCGATGCGCTCGATCGTGTCGATGTCAGAGTGCATGTAGCGCACGCGCACGCCGTTCTCGTGGAGGAATTCGGTGAGGTCTTCCGACATTTTCTTGGTCAGCGTCGTGATCAGCGAGCGGAAGCCTTTCGCGGCGACGGCCTTCACCTCGGCCATGACATCGTCGACCTGGTTGGCGCCGTCTGTCGAGACGGGGCGGACCTCGACCGGCGGGTCGATCAGGCCGGTGGGGCGGATGACCTGTTCGGTGAACACGCCGCCGGTGCGCTCGAGCTCCCACTTGCCGGGCGTGGCGCTGACATGGACGGTCTGCGGGCGCATGGCGTCCCATTCGGCGAATTTGAGCGGGCGGTTGTCGAGGCAGGAGGGCAGGCGGAAGCCGTACTCGGCCAGGGTCGACTTGCGGCTGAAGTCGCCCTTGTACATGGCGCCGATCTGCGGGACGGTCTGGTGGCTCTCGTCGCAGAAGACGAGGGCATTGTCGGGCAGGTATTCGAACATGGTCGGCGGCGGCTCGCCCGGCTTGCGGCCGGTGAGGTAGCGGGAATAGTTCTCGATGCCGTTGCACGAGCCGGTGGCCTGCAGCATTTCGATGTCATACTGGCAGCGCTGCTGGATGCGCTGGGCCTCGAGCAGTTTCCCGTGCTGTTCGAAATGGGCGATCGTGGTTTTCAGCTCGGCCTTGATCTTCTGGGCGGCCTGCTGGAGCGTCGGGCGGGGCGTCACATAGTGGCTGTTGGCGTAGACCTTGATCGCGGGCAGGGACTGGATCTTCGCGCCGGTGAGCGGGTCGAACTCGGTGATCGTCTCCAGCTCGTCGCCGAAGAAGGAGAGCTTCCAGGCGCGGTCTTCATAGTGGGCCGGGAAGATGTCGACGACGTCGCCCTTGATGCGGAACGTGCCGCGCGTGAAGGCGATGTCATTGCGGGTGTACTGGTTGGCGACGAGGCGTTCGGCGACGGCGCGCGGGCCGATCCGGTCGCCGGGGGTCAGCGTGAAGGTCATCGACGTGTAGGTTTCGACCGAGCCGATGCCGTAAATGCAGGAGACCGAGGCGACGATGATGACGTCGTCGCGCTCGAGCACGGCGCGGGTGGCCGAGTGGCGCATCCGGTCGATGGCCTCGTTGATGGAGGATTCCTTCTCGATATAGAGGTCGGCGCGGGGCACGTAGGCCTCCGGCTGGTAATAGTCATAGTAGGAGACGAAATACTCGACCGCATTGTCCGGGAAGAAGGACTTGAACTCGCCATAGAGCTGGGCGGCGAGCGTCTTGTTGGGGGCGAGGATCAGGGCCGGGCGCTGGGTTGCCTCGATGATCTTGGCCATGGTGAAGGTCTTGCCGGTGCCGGTCGCGCCGAGCAGGACCTGGTCGCGTTCGCCGGACTGGATGCCTTCGACGAGCTCCGGGATGGCGGTGACCTGGTCGCCGGCGGGCTCATAGTCGGCCTGCACGCGGAAGGGGATGCCGCCTTCGAGCTTGTCCCAGGCGCGGTCCGGCCGGTGCGGTGTCCAGATCGACGGGGCGAGCGTCTCCATCGCGCCGCGCGCCGGGCCGTCCAGCGTGAACACGGACGGCGCTTCAGAGACGCCTTTGGCGGAGGATTTGGAGGGAGAGCGGGCCATGCGCCCAGATATGGAGGCGGGGCAGGGGCGTGTCTAGGGTGTTCATGGTTTGTTTGCTGTGCCCAGGCTTTGGGCATGTGTGCATGCGGGAAAGGCGCATGCTGCAACCCCTGCAGAAATGGCAGTCAGCCTAAACGCGAATTAACTATTCGATCTACTATAGGAGTTGGTGGGGCATTGTATTGATGAGGGATTCCGTCATGTCGGATGAACAGATTTCAAACGTCCCGGAAGCCGGGGCATTCGATCCAAAGCGCACCTGGCGGCGCTATGTCGTGGCGCTCAGCCTGATCGGCGTGTTCCTCGCCCTGTCGCATACGGCGTCGGTGATGGCGCTGAACGCGTCGCAAACGGATGCCTCGACGATCAATGAGAGCGGCCGCCAGCGCATGCTGAGCCAGCAGATCCTGTATTTGGCCGACCGGCAGGTTGCAGACCCGTCCGATGCCACGCGGGAGGCGCTTGTCACCGCGACGACCCAATTTGCATCCTCGCACGAAACGCTGCGGGCCGTGGCCAGCAAGGCGCCGGGGCTGGTGAATGCCTATTTCGCGCAAACCGGAGGCGAAAGCCTCGACAGTCTCGCCACGGCTTACCAGCGCGACGCGATGATCGTTGCCGACGGCGAACCGGCGGAAAAGGCCGAGGCGCTGCAGCGTCTTGTCGCCCTCGGGTCCGGCTCCATGCTGGCGGACCTGGAATCGGCCGTGAGTGCCCATGAGGCCGTCGCCGACCGCAATTCCACGCAGCTGAAGACGTTCGAGGTGGCCTCGCTGGCGGCTGCCGTGGCGCTTCTCCTGTTCGAAGCCCTGTTCATTTTCTGGCCGACGCACCGCGGGACGCGTGACGCGATCGTACAGCTGGAGGATGCGAACGCGCACAAGGATGTGGCGATCCAGCGCCTGACGAATTTCACCGACGTTGCCGGCGACCTGTTCTGGGAGGCCGATGTCGACGGCCTGTTTACCTATGTCGGCGGCCGCCTGGCGCCGAGCCTCAGTTTCGAGCTGGATGCCTTTGTCGGCCAGTATTACCTCGACGTGCTCGGCTTCAGTCCGAGCCATAACGAAGCCATGCAGCAGGCGTTCCGGGAGGCCCGTCCGTATGAGGGCATCCTGGCCGATTTCACGGACCACAAGGGACGCCACTACAAGCTGGAACTGTCGGCCATGCCGAGCGTCAACGCAGACGGCGTGATCACCGGCTATATGGGCGTCGGCATGGACGTGACCGAACGGGTGGCCGAGCAGGAAAAGATCCGCAGCCTGGCCGAACGCGACACGCTGACCGGCCTGTCCAACCGCCATGCCTTCAATCACCGCCTGAGCAAGCAGCTGGCGATCTGCCTCGCGACCGGAAAATCCCTCTGTGTCCTGTCAATTGACCTTGATGACTTCAAGAGTGTCAACGACACACATGGCTATGATGTCGGGGACCTGCTGCTGCGGCAGGTGGCTGGCCGTATCGAAACGACGCTCGGGGCGAAAGGGTGGGCCGCGCGCCTTTCCGGCGACGAGTTCATTGTCGTCTGCAAGGGCACGATCAGCGATCCCGCGCTTGAATCCCTTGCGGGCAAGCTCAATGACGTGCTTGCCGAGCCCTACACGATCGGGCCGGTGACGCTGAGGATTCGTGCATCGATCGGCATTGCCGTGGCGCCGCGCGATGCCCGGACTGCGAACAGCCTGCTCACCTGTATGGATGTTGCCCTTTCCCACGCCAAAGCGGCCGGGCAGGGCGGTTTCTGCCTCTACGACCTGAAGCTGGAAACCGATTCCGAAAACCAGAAAAAACTCGAATTGCGGCTGCGCAACGCGCTGGCCGACGACGGCCTGAGCCTCGCCTTCCAGCCGATCGTCGATCTCGAAACATCCGAGCCAACGGGGTATGAAGCGCTGGCGCGATGGGAGGACCCCGAATACGGAATCATCCCGCCACGCCGCTTCGTCCACATCGCCGAATCGACCGGGCTGATCAGCGTGCTCGGCAAGCAGGTCCTGCTCAAGGCGTGCAAGGCGGCCGCGTCCTGGCCGGCGACAGCGTCGGGCAAGTTTTCCCGCGTGTCGGTGAATGTCGCCACGGACCAGATCAAGGATCCGGGCTTTGCCGGTCTTGTGGAATCGATCCTGGCTGGAACGGGGCTTGCGCCGACACGGCTGGAACTCGAAATCACCAACAGTCCGACGCTCGAACAGTCCAAGGTGGCAATCGAGACATTGCAGGCGCTGAAATATATGGGCGTGCAGCTGTCGATCGATGATTTCGGCACTGCGCAATCGTCGCTGGCCCAGCTGCGGCTGCTGCCGCTGTCACGGCTGAAGATCGATCAGTCGATCATTCGCGACATGGCGCGCGACCGGGGCAGCATGAAGATCACCCAGGGCATCATCCAGCTGGCCGGGCAACTCGGATTTACGGTGCTCGCCGAGGGTGTCGAAACCGAGCGCCAGGCCGAGCTGCTGCGGGCGGCGGGCTGCCAGGAAGCGCAGGGCCATTATTTCTCCGAGTCGCTGGGTGAATCCGAACTGAAACGCCAGCTCAATGCGCCGCAGGCCGCGCCAGCGGACGACCGCATGGC